>DVHP01000117.1 GCA_018711945.1 Candidatus Ventrenecus avicola | reverse complement strand
CTGATAAGCTTTTGTAATTTTCATATGTTGCATCACCTCTTTGATTAACAAGATTATATAACACGAACGCATGTTTGTCAATCCATAAATTGTGGGGTATTGTATTACTTTCCTGTTATAATAAAAAATATTCATAAGAATCATGCGCTTTTTCTAACCCTTGTTCTTCTGTAAAATAATATATCATATTGTCATATTCTCTTTTCTATTGATACCGAAAAAAAAAGATTTAAAAAGAGGAAAACAATTTACTTGTCTTTCGTCTTTTCACTCTCTTTTTTTAAACTTCGTATTCTACTATAAGTTCCTTTCATGCACTTTTTAAATTGGTTATACGATAAAACACTTGGTCTCGCAATCTCTTGATGATGCACATCAGAAAGAAAGTCATAATACTGATACATTCCTTGCTGCATTGTTTTGGCATGTTGATCATCAAAAGGAACATAAAACCGACTGTGTCGAACGCCATTAAGCACAAAAGATTCTTCTGTAATCCATGATGAGTTTGATTCATTCATACTTTGTATAGTTCGAGACGCTAGCTTTTTACCATCGACATAATAATTCTTACAAATTTCCTTGGCATTTAAGGGAGCACACGTCTTTGTATAAGTAACCTTGATAATTTTCTCATCAAGAAACTGTATGTAGACAGAGTGCCAGTTCACAGGAAAATGATATTGCATCCCGCTTTCTTTTTGAAAGAATCTCACATGACACGGTTTAGGATTAGCAAACTGAATTTCTAAAGACTGCAAAGCATGAGAATCAGAAAGAAAAGTAAACGTATATAAGTTTTTGTGATAACCTTTTTCTAACCGATAAGTCTCCTTAATTCTTTTTCCGGTTTGCTCTAAATCATATTCCAGAAAATCCTTTCCCAATTGACAAAAATCCTCGAAAAAATTACAGAAAGAAATATTTTTAAAAACATATTGAATCAAATCAGTCTCAAAGTCAGAATTTGATGGCATAGCTTTTAATATACCATCAAAATTTGCTTTTAAATTTTCATAAAGGATGTTCTGTTTTAAAAACTCTATTGCTTTCATTAATTTCTACTTTCTATCCGATTCTTCAAATAATTTAAGAATTCATCTTTTGACACAGTAGTCGTCTCTTCACTTCCAAATAAACGGTAACTAACAGTATCACTATCAACTTCTTTTTGACCAATAATCACAGTCACAGGTATCTTTTTCACAACGCTTTCTCGCATCTTATAACTTAGTTTTTCATTACGATAATCAGCACTGACACGAATATTTTCTTCACGTAACCAGCTCTCAAGACTTCTTGTGTATTCTTCATGATATTCTAAGTTTACAGGAATGATATTCACCTCTATTGGAGCAAGCCATAATGGGTAAATTCCTTTTGTTTCTTCAATTAAGAAAGCAGTAAAGCGGTCAAATGTACCAAAGATTGCTCGGTGAATGACAACAGGAACTTGTTTTTCGCCATTTGAATCAATATAGCTTAAATCAAATCTTCTTGGAAGCAAGAAATCCAACTGACACGTAGAAAGCGTAACTTCAGGACCAACAGCAGGTTTCACTTCCACATCTAACTTAGGCCCATAAAATGCCGCCTCTCCAATGGCTTCAAAATATGGAATCTCTAAAGAATTTAAGACTTCCCTTAGTTTATTTTCAGCCTTATCCCACATTTCGTCATCATCAAAGTATTTTTTCTTGTCTTCTGGGTCTCTTAGTGATAGACGGAACTTATAATTTTTAATCCCAAAATCCTTATAAACAGATAAAATCAAATCGACAACTTTCTTAAATTCATCACCAATTTGTTCAGGAGTAACAAACAAGTGAGCGTCATTTTGACACATACAACGTACACGTTCTAATCCCTTTACTGCTCCACTTGCTTCGTACCGGAAATCGGTTGCAAATTCTCCAATTCGAATTGGTAAGTCTCTGTAAGAATGAAGCTTATTTTTATATACAAGCATATGATGAGGACAATTCATTGGACGCAAAACAAACTCTTCATCGTCTACTTTCATAGCCGGGAACATATCTTCTTTATAATGATCCCAGTGTCCTGAAGTTTTATAAAGATCGACAGTTCCAACACAAGGAGTATAGACATGCTGATAACCCATCTTTTCTTCTTTTTCATAAATGTAATTTTCTAGTTGATGACGAATCAAAGCCCCGTTTGGAAGCCATAACGGCATACCAGCTCCTACAAGCTCATGATTCATAAATATTTCTTGCTCTTTCCCAATCTTTCTGTGATCTCTTTGTTTCATTTCTTCTAGTTCATTTAAATAAGCATCAAGCTCTTCTTGGCTCGGAAAACAAACACCATAGATTCGTTGCAATACTTTGTTATTCGCGTCTCCCTTATAATAAGAACCACTAAACTTTAAAAGTTTAAAATACTTACATTCTTTGACAGTCTCAACATGTGGTCCACGACATAGATCTGTAAAATCTCCTTGCGTATAACAAGAAATAACTTCATCTTCTGGCATATTCTCAATCAAGTCAATTTTATATGGGTCGTCATGAAACTTCTCTAAAGCCTCTTCACGACTTAACTCGTGACGAACAATTCTTTTACCATCCTTACTAATTTTTTTCATTTCTTTTTCAATTTTTTGAAGATCTTCCTCTTTTAAAGTAACATCTCCTAAATCCATGTCATAGTAAAATCCTTCACTAATGACTGGCCCTACCCAGAATTTTGCTTCTGGATATAAATGTTTCACAGCTTGTGCAAGTAAATGCGCACAGCTATGGTTTAATACACTTAATTTTTCATCTTCTCTAATATTAATCATGATTTTTTCCTCCTCAAATTTAATTCCAACTCTTCTAAGCGTTGTAATTCCTCTACCTTTTCCATTTTATGCAAACGTTTTAGTAAATCCATAAAAGCTTGATTCTTTTTTATTTGTTCTTCTAAACAACAATATTGTTGATATAAAAACTGTGCTTTTAAAAAATCATGTACTCGTACACGTTCCATAACTTCTAACGCTTTTTCATCTAATCGCGTCACAACTCTTTTTAAATAAATCGGATTCACATAAGTACCTCGTCGCCTCTTATAATCCATAACCAATAACAAAAATCCTTTATAAACCAATTCTGGATTTTTATTTGCAAAACGATTATCTAATCCTACTACATAAGGACATTTTAAATCCTTTAATCCACAATGCAGCATCATCTCATAATTGCCAGGCAATCCTAAATAATGTGTAGCATATTCATCAATCGAAATCGTATTTTCAATTCCAAATGGTGAGGTGTTTTTTCCTTCCTTTTCAGATTCTCTTCCTAGCAAAGCCTCGTCTTCTTCTCTTTTCATCCGAATCATATCCTCATCAAGATACTCTTCTAATAAACTTGTAAATTCTTCACCCATATTTCTTTTCTCACACAAAAAGGATGATACCACAGGAGTCTATTTAGACGGTACCATCCTAACCTTTCACTTAATTATCTTTAACGGAATGACCCGGTTCTTATTAGAACTCTACAAAAGGAGTAACAAAAGAATCTTTTTACTTAGGTTCCACCAACCCTAAGCTCTCTATCAAAAAGGATTTCTTTCATCATATCTTTTGATCACCGATTTATAAGCTAATATTAGCACTTTTATGAATCAATTTCAAGCATAAATTTCGGCACTTGTTTTTGATTATTTGCTTTTATTTATGTCCTTTTATTCCATATTTCTTTGTAATCGGGTCTTTAAATAAAAAGTTCTTTAACGGAAGTAAAGTCGCTGTCATATAAAAGCCAAAAATAAGAAATAATAGAACTGCACCCATATAACTAAAAATATAAGGAACTATAGGCCCATTTAAAATGAAATAGAATAAAAATTGTCCACAAAAAATAGCGATATAAAAAATAAGAATATCAATAATAAGTACATGTTTTTTTAAAATAGCAGAATACAAATAAAACAAGATTGGAATCAAAAAGATCATCGCAAGTAAACTCATAGATTTTGCTAAAAAATAGTTAGGATTCATGCCATACAAGAGTCCGTCAATCACTCCCCATAACAACGTCGGCGTAAGCGCGATTTTAATGTGCTCCCAAGTACTTTCATTCACCGCAGCAAATAATCCAATAATCTTATTATGATTACTCCAATCATACAAAAAATGAAATAACGTTCCAACAACAGAAATAACAATAAAAGATAACCACATAACAACTCACTCTCCTCTATTTTATGAATTTATATTTTCTTTTATTCTACATCCCTTTACCAAAGGATTTAACACACGCCTCTTAATTTCAGGATACTCTTCTTGTGGAACACTTTTCATTGTTTGGAACCTATGAATCAGTTCTTGTAAATGCTTAGAATTTGCTTTTTTTAAAATATCCCAAAGCTCTACTTCATCATAGGAATACAAATCATCATAAGAAAAAAATCCTTCTTCTATCGCTTCCCTAGTAATATTTGCTAATAAATTCATCATATAATTATCTTCATGACTATGACATAACTTATCAATTTCTTGGTTGATTCTTAAAACTTTTTGAGCAACTTTTTTCGTTGTAAAACCTAGTTCCTCTTCCCCATATTCATTCTTATATAACTCTAAATGATTTAAAATCTCTACGATATCATCCTTAGTAATCGTTTTCGTCCAACCAATTCCACCAGTAATAATCCCGTCTAACCGATCAGTACAAAGTTTGGGGCGAGGAATATCTACAACAGAAATATTTTTAAAGTTCGTAATCTCTTCTAATTTTATCCCATCTTCTTGTAACAGTTCACATAACATGTTATCTTGCTTTAAAATTGTTTCAGTATACTCCTCGGTACTTTCTTGATTCACATAATCTTGATTCATATAATCAATGACATGAGAAAAGCAAGGTGTCGCCACATCATGAAATAAACCAGCAAGGGTATATACTTCATTCTGTGTTAATTGATAGGTCAGTAACGCAACGGAAAGACTATGGTCAAAACGACTAATATATTCCGAAAAAGAATAGATATGTTTCGAAGCATAATCCATTCCACAAAAATATCCCACTTTTTTTAAACGCAACAAAGATGGAACAATCAGATATTTTTTTAAAAACTCAGGAATTTCAGTTACGCCTAACAAATCTAAATAAAACTGTTCTAAAGATATTTCCACTGTATTTTGACAAACACGGCAATAATACGTACTACGGCCACCCACAAAGACTTTTTGAATTTTCATGCCACAGACATTACAAAACTCTCCTTCTCTATTATGAACCATCAAATGAGTCTGAAATCTTCCTGTCACTCCTAAAGAACTCGTGTAACTGCGAATCGTTGTTCCACCATCTTGAATGGCAAGTTCAATAATCTTTTTAGCAGAAACCTTGATTCTTTCACATTCTTCTATCGTGATATCGCACCCCTTCTTAAAAGGAGAAATGCGAGCATCAAATAACACTTCATCTGCATAAATATTTCCAAGACCACTAATGATTGTTTGATCAAGAAGTAAAGTCTTCATCGGTAACTTACTTTTCATAAATTTATCAAATAAATACTCTTTACTTAATCTTTCATCCATTGGTTCAATTCCTTGTTTTCGAATACCTTCAAATTCATAAAGTTTCTCTTTTTCTACAAGGCACATCCTTCCAAACTTTCTCGTATCATGATAACGCATATCACTACCATCACGAAAAACAAACTCTACATGCTCGTGTTTCTCTATAGGCTCATCTTTCTGCTTTAAAAAGTACTTTCCTTCCATTCTTAGATGACTTAATAAATAATGGGTATCGGTTTCAAATAAAAGCCACTTTCCAATCCGTTTTATATCAATAAATTCTTTCCCAATTAATTTCTTTTTCACTTCATCTTCATCATTCATGATAATAGGAGAATAAAACACTTTAAAATCAACGATTCTTTTATGTAAGATTCTTTTCTTTAAAGTATTTCTTACCGTTTCTACTTCTGCAATCTCTGGCATACTACCACCCTCATACATCCATGGTAGCAAAAGAAAGAAAAAAAGACAACAAAAAAAGGTTGAAGAAAAAATTTCTTTTACAACAACCTCCTATTTTTCTTGATAATATTCTTCTAAAGTAAGCTTTCGCGTCATGATGTCTCGAGAGATACGCAAAGAACCTAAATATCTTAAATGCCATGGCTCATAATGATATCCTGTGATATCTTCTTTTCCTTCTGGATATCTTAAAATAAAACCATAATCTGCACAAACACGATGTAAAAGTTTATAACAATCATTCAGTCCTTCATCAAATTCATTAATCCATTTATCATCTAATTTCATACAAATATCAATTGCAAGACCTGTTTCGTGTTCTGAGTATCCCGGACGAGCCACGAAAATATTCGCGTGTTCTTCACCGTAAGTGTTTTTGCTATTCTCATAAATTTCTCTTTGCATCTCGCTGCTACGATAGGCGCTTTCTACATCGATGTAAAAGCCTTTACTACGCATAAAGTCACGTAATCGAATCCACGAATCCATCGCGCACTCGCTCAAATTACTTTCCTCACCACATCTTGGATATTCTGAGTGATACATCATAATTCTTGACTCATAATCTTTAGGAATTGGATTTTGTTTATTTACTAAAAACATCGTTTTATGATAACACGCATCGACTAGCCAATCAAATAATTCACTAGTATTTTCTAGTTCAGGATGATATTGCACGCCAAGTATTTGAGCACCATCCTTAGTATACTCTATTGCTTCTATGACATTATCTTCACTTATTGCAGATACCACAACATCTTTTGCTACATAAGGTAAGATAAAACTATGAAGGCTTACGACGTTTAATTCGTCTTGCCTCATAATCTTATAAAACAAAGTCTCTTTTTTTAGTTGTATTACATGACGAGCAGCATCTTGAGTTGCAATCTCTTTTGTTACGTAATGTGAATGAAAAGAAGGATCTTCTAACTTTTTTAAATAATGATCCGTATCCTTTAATAGTTGTTTTATTTCCTCAAAAGACTTTTCCGGATGTTTTTCTTTTTCTTCTTTTAAATTAAAGACACTTCCAATAGCTTGCAGACCTAAACATACACCTAAAACTGGCTTTTTGTGTTTGATGGCATCTTCCAAAACAGGAAAGAAATCAGGCCAAATTTTTGAACCACCCGGCCATACATATCCATCACATAAAGGTAGATAATCTTCTACATTTTGATGAAGAAGACCAATCGGAATTCCTCCACACTCATAAATTTTTTCTTCATACATTCTTACAAAGCTTGCTCGATCTTGATATGGGTCATTATCTTCATTTACTAAATTATAAGTTGGTATAATTCCAATGACAGGTTTATTTTTTATCATATAACTCTCCTTCTTCATTTTATTTTGTATCATACCAATTTATACCATAATCTGCACTCACTTTTAGAGGAACTGATAACTTAATCGTGTGAGTCATAATATCTTTGACGATTGCCTCAACTTTTTCTTTTTCACTTTCAATAACATCAAATATTAACTCATCATGAACTTGTAATACCATTTTTGTCTGAATCTTTTCTTCCTGAAACTTTCTAGCAATTTCTACCATAGCTTTCTTAATAATATCAGCACTAGTACCTTGAATTGGTGTATTAAGGGCAATTCTCTCACCCATTTGTCTTACCGTATATTGAGGACTATCGAGTTCAGGTATCACTCTTCGACGATTAAATAGTGTTCTTACAGAGCCTTGTTCTTTTGCTTCTTCAACAATATCATCCATATATTTTTTGACACCTGGATATAACTCATAATACTTTTCAATAAATTCTTTCGCTTCTTTCGAACTAATCTCCAAGTTCTCACCAAGACCATACCCACTAATACCATACACAATTCCAAAAATGACAGCCTTTGCCGTACTCCGCATTTTCTTCGTAACTTCACTTTCTTTAATTCCATGAATATCAGCAGCGACTTTCGTATGAATATCCGCGTCATGGATAAATGCTTCTTGTAATTCTTTAGACCCCGAAATATGAGCAAGAATTCTTAGTTCAATCTGACTATAGTCTGCACTTAAAAAATAATCATTACATGGTAAGAATGCTCTCCTTATCTTTCTTCCCTCTTCATCACGAACTGGAATGTTTTGTAAATTTGGCTCTGTCGAAGAAAGTCGACCAGTTCTCGCAAAGTTCTGTTTAAAAATCGTGTGAATTTTACCATCTTCCATAATGTAGGTTTCAAGCCCCTCCATATAAGTAGAATATAATTTGGTCACATTACGATATTCTAAAACTTTCTCGATAATCGGGTGCATTCCTAAGAGTTTATGTAATACTTTTACATCTGTTTTATATCCTTTGGTTGTTTTCTTGCCTCCAGGAAGTCCTAATTTAAAGAACAATACTTCTCCTAATTGTTTCGGACTAGAAATGTTAAATTCACAGCCAGCAAGCTCATAAATTTCTTGAGTCAAAGTATCAATTCTTCCTTTATAATCTACTTTCATTTCATCTAAAATACTTCGATCTACCTTAATTCCTGTCATTTCCATATCAGCTAAAACTGGTGCTAAAGGCATTTCGATATTCACAAATAAATCATACATTTCATCTCGTTTTAAATCCAAAATAGCGCGATCCCGACTATCAAACACAAAGCGACTTTTCAAAGCAATTTCTCGTGGCAAGTCTTCTTTATGCTCGTCCCATTTTTTATAAACATCTTCTAAAAACGATACAGAATATCCATTTGGAACCATATAATAAGCAATATCATCTTTACTACCATCTTGGATTAAAGCAGAACTAATCATTAAATCCGTATTGACATTAGGGCAAATAATCCCCACTTTTTTTAAGGCTACAATATCTTTTTTATAATCATAAGTATACAAGACTTTCCCATCCAAAAAGGAAAAAACATCTTTTAATAGTTCTGGTTTAATATAATAATTTTTTTCTTTCGTAGAAAGACCCATTCCTACAATATGTGCTTGATGATAATTAAAGCCATCTAATTCTAAATAAAAAGCATACTCTTCACTATTTTCAATCTCAACAACATCTTCAATTTCTAAAAAATCAATATGAACTTCAACGCTTTCTTTCTTCAACCCCTTAATAAAAGAATAAAATTCTAAGTCTTCATAAATTTCATATAGTTCTGGATTATCTTTTTCTTCATATTTTAAATCTTCTAGATCTTTTACTTCTAAAGGAACTTCTTTGTAAATTGTTGCAATCTCCTTACTCATGAATGCATTATCCCGATCTTGCTCTAACTTTTCTTTCGTTTTTCCTTTAATTTCATCAATATGCTCATAAATTCCTTCTAAAGAGCCGTAAGTTTGAAGTAAATTTAAAGCTGTCTTCTCACCAATGCCTCTTACTCCAGGAATGTTGTCAGAAGAGTCTCCTGCAAGCCCCTTTAAGTCAATAATACGAATTGGTTCGATACCATAATCTTTTTGAAAACTTTCTACATCATAACGAATATAATCTTTTTGTTTTAATAATTTCATTTCTAACTGAGGACTTACAAGTTGCAACAAGTCACGGTCAGAAGAAATAATCGTCCCAATAAAATCTTCGTCTTCCTCAACCATACGGGCAAATGTTCCAATAATATCATCAGCCTCATAAGGTGCAAGTTCAAAATAAGGAATCCCCATTGCATGCAGTATTTTTCTAGCATAAGGTTCTTGCATATGAAGTTCATCCGGTGTTTTCTTTCTTCCTTCTTTATAAAAATCATATTTTTCTTTTCGAAA
>DVHP01000116.1 GCA_018711945.1 Candidatus Ventrenecus avicola | reverse complement strand
TCTCAATAAAAAGAGAAAAGGAATACCGTGAGGTATTCCAAGGGAAGAAATAGAAAATTTATTTTCTACTTTATTCCTTTTTGTTCTGACTTTTAGGAGATAAAAAGTCTTACGGACTACAAGAAAATTTAGTTACATGAGAATTCAAAGAATTTATACAGTGAACTTAAAAATCCATCTTTTAAAATATGTGGTATAATCTTTTTAAGATTGAGTTTAAAGGAAAGGAGTTTTAAATGTATAAAAAGATAGTATTCATATTTATCATCGTTGTATTCTGTATAACGCTTAGCCTAATTTTTAAAAAGGAACCTAAAGAAACTTATACTTTAGATGAACTAAAAGACTATCTAAAACAAACAGAAACGATGGTGATATGTCTCTATGATGCACATAATCCTTATGAGATTTGCACTAATGAGGATATCATTAAAAGCATTACAGATAAAAGTAAAATTGAGCAAATCATTTCTTACATCCTGCCGTTAGAATCATCCTCAGGCACATCAACTATGGAAGGATCGGGCTTAGTCATTCATGCCTTAGATGAAAAAGAAAATTTACTGGTTAACATTTTCTGTTCTCCCTATATAGGGATAGAGAAAGGAGATTCATTTTATTATCTAAGTCGCGATAGCTATATTATACAAAGTATAGCAGAGATACTTGATATCAATGGCGAAAAACTTTTAATGGAGTTAAAATAGAAGAACAAACCGATGATTCGCTTAATAGAAAGCTTTTCAAAAAGAAAGAATTATTATAGTAAATGAAAACTTTGAAATTTGTAGGAAAGAGGGAAAAAATGGAAAAGGTAGATGCAAAAGATTTTTTAGGAAAAAAAGTTGTTGTAAAGATAGATAGACAACTAGGCTCAAAACATCCTAAATATGGATTCGTGTATATGCTAAATTATGGATTTATTCCAAATACAGTGAGCGGAGATGGAGAAGAGTTAGATGCTTATGTTTTAGGGGAATTCGCACCAGTAAAGAATTTTAAAGGACATGTGATAGCAATAATTCATAGAACAAATGATGATGACGATAAATTGGTCGTGGCAAAAGAAGGAGTTGATTATTCAAATGACGCGATTAGAGCATTAACTGAATTTCAAGAAAGATTTTTTGAATCTATAATAATTAGATAAAGTAATATTGATTTTTAAAACATAAATTATTGATAATGAATTGTATAAAAATAATAATTTTGGAGGAAACATATGAAAACAATTGTAAAAACACATGTAGGAGCTTATGGCATTTTAGTGCGAGATGGTAAAATTGCTCTTATAAAAAAGGCTAGAGGAGGCTATAAAGGAAAATATGATCTTCCTGGTGGAGGCATCGAACATACAGAAACACCTATAGAGGCCTTACACAGAGAAATGAAGGAAGAAGTGAGTGGAACTGTTATTAAAGAAGAATTGTTAGATGTAACGTCTACAAATATTAAATGGCTGATGAAAGAAAACGTTACTGAAGATTTACATCATATTGGGATTTTGTATCTTGTTGATATTAAGGAAGAAAATCTAAAAATGGATGCTGACGGTCTGGATTCTGATGGAGCAGTTTGGTTACCAATCAAAGAATTAAAAGAAGAACAATTATCACCATTTGCTTGGTATGCTTTAAAAAAATTGAATTATAAAAAATAAAATAAAAAAGGAGTTTTAAATGTATAAAAAGATAATATTTATACTTATAATCATTGCATTCTGTATAACGCTCAGTCTAATTTTTAAAAAAGAACCGGAAGAAACTTATACCTTAGATGAACTAAAAGACTATTTAAAACAAACAGAAACGATGGTGATATGTCTCTATGATGTTCATAATCCTTATGAGATTTGCACTAATGAGGATATTATTAAAAGCATTACAGACAAAAGTAAAATTGAGCAAATCATTTCTTACATCCTGCCGTTAGAAGCACTCTCTGGTGTATACCCAGCCGTTGGAGTGGGCTTAGTCATTCATGCCATAGATGAAAATGAAAATTTACTGGTTAACATTTTCTATTCTCCATATGTAGGGATAGAGAAAGGGGACTCCTTTTATTCATTAAGTCGGGATAGTAGCTTAATCCAAAATATAGCAGAAATACTTGATATTGATGACGAAAAACTTTTTAACGCAGTGAATCAAACTTGATGCGTTTTAAAATGATGAAAAATCGTTTAAATAATTTATAAAAATATTTTGGAAAACATCTAGATTATCAAGCATTTTTTTGATATAATTTCCTTGGAATACAAAATGGGGCGATAAAATGTTAGATTTAACCGGATTTAAACAGCTACAATTTTTAGACCAAGGAAAAAGAATTGGAAAAATTTATTACAATCCAAAATTTCTTTTCAAAGGAAATGATGCCATTCCTTTTACAAGAAATCAAAAAATGATTTTAAAATCAGATGGCCGAGTAAATTATGCTGTATTAGATCAGTTCGTTATAACGTCTTTAACAGACTTTTATCAAAAAATAAACAATATAAAAAATGAAGAAGAAAAATCAAAACAAATCAGCACTTATCAAAGATTATATTACTTATGGCAAAGAGTGATGCAAGCAAAACAAACGAATGATATCAATTTAAATAGTTATTATGATGATATTGTTTATCAATTATATTTATTAGGATATCGTAATTAATGCCTGAATAGGCATTTTAAAAAAAGTGAAAACTGAACAAAAGTTCTACAAGAGGTGGAAGTATGCAAACGATAAAAGGAAATATTAGAACAACAATTTATATGAGTGAAAACGGTTTTTTTGTAGGGACATTTAAAGTAAAAGAAGCAAGTGAAGATTTAAAAGAATTACTAAACAAAGTGATCACTGTGACAGGACTTATTATCGATCCAAACGAAGAAGATACTTATATTTTGACTGGAACATATCAAAAGCATGAAAGATACGGATTTCAATTCCAATTTAATGAGTATCAGAAAGTGATTCCAGAAGGAAAAGATGCTATAGTAGAATTTTTATCAAGCCCTTTAATAAAAGGATGTGGCAGAAAAACAGCTCAAGCTATCGCGGATACATTAGGAGAAGATGCCCTAGAAGTCATTAAAGAAAGTGAAAGTAACCTGATGCTGGTTCCCGGTATGACTCCAAAAAGAGCCGCGAATATTTATTTAAGCTTGCTTTCCTATAGCGAAACGGATGATATTTTAGTAAAACTAAAATCTTTAGGATTCAGTATTCCAGAAGCAACAAAAATTGTAAAACATTACAAAGACAAAACTTTAGTTTTAGTAGAAGAAAATATTTATCTATTGAAAGAATTTGTGACTTTTGACAAATTAGATCGAATATTTTTAAATAACCATGACTCCAATGATCCAATAAGACTTCAAGAATGCATGGTAGAGGCAATGGAACGCCTTAGTAATTCCTGCGGCGACGTTTATTATAAGGAAGAAGAAGTAATAGACGCGATGAAAAGTATCTTCAAAATAAGAATAGAAGAAGATACTTTAAAAGACACGTTGCGAGTTTTAGAATCAAAAGAACGAGTAGTCCTAGAGCAAGATCGTATTTATCTAAAGAAATATCATGAAATGGAAGAAGAAATCGCCTTTTATCTTTCAAGAAAAATGTCATATCCAGATAGAGAAATAAAAAGCTTCAACGAAAAACTAGCTACTTTAGAAGAACTGTTAGGCGTTAAATACAACAAAGACCAAAAAACAGCTATCAAAGAAGCGCTTACTCATCCAGTATCTATCATTTCAGGCGGCCCTGGAACAGGAAAAACGACGATTATCAATGCCATTACAAAATTATACATTGATATCTATAAACTAGCTCCAATTGATGTCTTATCACAAATCGCTTTGCTCGCTCCAACAGGAAGGGCAGCTAAAAAACTATCGACAAGTACGAACTTACCGGCCATGACGATTCATCGTTATTTAAAATGGAATAAAGATACCAATGATTTTGCGATAAACGAACAAAATAAAAACCGACACAAACTAATTATTGTAGATGAAACTAGTATGATTGATGAATACCTATTTTCTTCCTTGTTAAAAGGGATTGAAGAAACTGCTCAATTAATTTTAGTTGGAGATACATTTCAACTTCCGAGTGTTGGTGCAGGTCTTGTTTTAAATGATTTGGTAGATTCCCATCTTTTTCCTTTTACATGTTTAGAGTCCATTTATCGGCAAAGCGATAATTCATACATCCCAATTCTAGCGAAAGAAATTAAAGATCATGCATTAGGATCGGATTTTCAAGAAAAAAAAGACGATTACAATTTTATCGAGTGTGATTCCAAACAAATCAAAGAAATGCTAAAAAAAATCATTCAAAAAAGCATGGAAAAAGGACTTAGAGTAGACGATGTTCAAGTGCTTGCCCCAATGTATAAAGGGGAGAATGGAATTGATAATCTAAATGTTCTTTTACAAGAATTACTAAATCCTGCAAGCGAAGAAAAAGAAGAATTTATGCATTATGATGTTGTCTATAGAGAACAAGATAAAGTGTTACAGTTAGTAAACAATCCAGATTGCAACGTCTATAATGGAGATATTGGCTATATTGAATCAATAAAAGAAAAAGCGTTACCAAAAAAACATTTAGAAATTGTAATAGATTTTGATGGAAATAGAGTAGTTTATACCAAAGAGGATTTAAATAGTATAAAACATGCATATGCGATAACTATTCATAAAAGCCAAGGAAGTGAATTTCCACACGTAATCCTTCCGATTAGCAAAAATTACTACAAAATGCTTTACAACAAATTAATATACACAGGGGTATCTAGAGCAAAAAAAAGCTTAATTTTAATAGGAGAAACCACTGCCTTTCAAATGGCAATATCAAACGATTATTCCACCGGAAGAAAGACCTCATTAAAAGAGAAATTATGGTATACTTTCCGAAAATAAAGCCACAATAAAAATGAGGTGATAAAAATGAAAAATATGTTAATTGGACTTGGTGTAGGTATGGCTGGTGGGATTACACTAGCAACATACGCATTAACAAATCCTAAAACAAAACAAAATGCAGATAAAATGTTAAATACCGCGATGGATAATGCCACGACAGCGATGAATTCCATGAAAAGTAAATTAAAATAAATAAGAACGAGGAGAAAAAGTATTTTTTCTCCTTTTAAAAGTCAAAAAGATAATTGAATAATCCTACAAATTATAGTAAACTATATGTAGAAAGAAAGTAGGAAAAATCAATGAAAAATTTAAAAAAACACATTTTAAGTTCGAATTATCGTCGTATTTTAGGGGGGGGGGTATCTTAGAAAATTAAGATATCCT
>DVHP01000115.1 GCA_018711945.1 Candidatus Ventrenecus avicola | reverse complement strand
TGATGTTTTGTTTCAATTTTTTTCAATCGAAGAATTAAAGGATTATTCTATTTCTTATGTTGTGTTTGATGGACTAAAGATGATTGACTTTCATTTCTATAGTCATAATTGTTACTTTTTGTATTCGATTATTTTTACTTGTTATCCACTTTAAAAACAGTTATAATGTTTAGTAGTGGAGGTGCTAATGTGAAAAAGACAGTTGGATGGGTTGTAAAAACTATATTTCTTGTTTTACTTGTTACTTGGATGATATTCTTTGTTATTGATTATTTTAGAGCAAAAGACGGTGTAAGACCTATCATTTGCTTTAGTGAGGAGACTCAGGTTTTAGAAAATGGAACATATTATCGTTGTAATAGTTTAGGGTATAAGTATTATGAATATCAACAAAGTGATCGAACTACTTATGGTTTTGGCGCTATGTTTTATAAAAGTAAAATTGAAAAGGAAATAGGTGTATAGTATGAAGCTAACCAATCATGGTTGGGGACTTCGGGAAATGATATTTTTATCTGCTGTTATTTTGTTTTTTGTTATTGTTGCAGCAATTATGGTAAGTAATTTATATTCTGACTTGAATTTGAGTTCAGATAATAATTCTGGTTCAAATTCTAATTCTTCTAGCGAATATACATATACTGAGATAGAACAGCATCTTAGTGATGCTGCAAGACGTTATTATAGAACACATAGTGATGATGGTAGTACTATTGTTATTTCGGAAGATTTAGTAGAATTAAATTATTTAAGAAGTTCTCAATTAGAAACAGATAATGATACTTGTGAAGGATATGCTGTGATTGCAGATGATTTTAAGGCATATATTACTTGTTCTTATTATGAAACGGAAGGATATTAGTCTATGACTGGTTATAAAAGAATGAGAGTCATTAGTGTTGTTTGGGGAGCTCTGCTCATTTTACTTGTTGTTGGTCTTACGATTATCGGATTTGTTTATAAACATGAGACTACGGTTTATAAAGAGTATGAGGATTTGTTAGTTAAGCAAGCCACTTCTTATGTAGAGGATCATTCTATGTATCCTGAAGAAAGTTTAAAAATCACAGATGAAGAATTATTAGATGATGGATACATTGAAACTACTTATGTAAATGGTCATGATTGTACTGGTTATGTTATGGTTTTAAAAACTGGTGAAACTTATGATTTTGAATCATTTATTCGATGTGGAAATTATAAAACGAAAGGGTATCAATAGTTTATGGAACAAAATGTTTCAAGTTTTACTATGATTGATGAAGATTTTATTTGTGATTTTTGTGGGTTTCAAGTACATCATTTAGGTTATACTGCAAGAGATCATTGCCCTAATTGTTTATGTTCTTTGCATGTGGATAACAATCCTGGAGACAGAATGTGTACGTGTCATGGGAAGTTAAATCCTATAGCTATTGAGCATAGTAAGAAAGGTAGTTATAAAATAGTTTATCGATGTGATAAATGTGGAGAGATTAAAAAAAATAAAGCGGCAAATGATGATAATATGGATTTGATTATTGATATTTCAAGTCATCCAGTGGAGTATTAAATATGAAAGTGTGATATACATGAATGTTGAAAAAATGAAACATGAGCTTATTAAACAAAAAGACGTAAATGAGAAGTAGAGTCCAGAAAATGGGCTTTTTTATATGTTCAAGTTTTAAAGTTCTTGATTTGGTGTAAAAATATGCAAAGAAAATTTTATGATAAGTTAGTTTAGCAGAAAAAGGATTTTAATGGGAAAACAGCTCTTCTTATAGATGGAGCAGACGCGTTGGAAAAGTTACATAGAGAAAGAGTTTGCTAAAAGAAATTACAAAAGTTATATTATAATTGACATTAGAAATTACGAATTTATTTGATTTATATTTAGACAATTTAGATAATCTATTTTTATACTTATCTGTTTATTATAAAATTATATGAAAGGGAAAGTTTGATTGTTTTGATAAAGTACAATTTAAGATGTACTTTTATTTGTTAAAAAATTAAAGTTCAAAAAATTTTTAAACTTTTTTAGATTTGTAAAATTATTCCAGTGTGCTGGAATAACTTTATAAAAATGTATATAATAGTATAATGAAGAAGAGGTGATTTATAATGCTTATCAGGGAAAAATATTTATCAAAAATTAGAAGTTTTTACCATACAGAATCCTTAATAAAAATTATATATGGAATGAGAAGAAGTGGAAAATCAGTTATTTTAAAACAAATAATGGATGAAATTATAAAATTAGGTGTTAGTGAAGATAATGTTATTTATATTAATTTTGAATCTTTAAAATATGATTTTATAAAAAATGCAAAAGATTTATATAATTATATTGAATCGTTAAAGACAAATAAAAATAAATATTATGTTTTTTTGGATGAAATACAAAAAGTTGAAGAATTTGAAAAAGGTATCAATTCACTTAGAATAACCAATGATTATAGTATCTTTATTACGGGTTCAAATAGCAGAATGACTTTACTTGAGTTGTCAACTGATTTATCTGGTCGATATGTTAGTTTTAGGATAAATCCTTTATCTTTTAAAGAAATTGTTGAATTAACAAATACAGAAGAAAAAGATTATGAGAATTTATTATACGATGTTTTTAAATGGGGAGGCCTTCCTCAAAGGTTTTTATTTACCAATGATGAAGATAAAACAAACTACTTATCTAGTGTATACGATTCAATTATTTTAAAAGATATTGTGGAAAGACTTGGAATAAAGGATATAGCATCTTTTAATAAAGTACTTCAGTATATGCTAGATACTGAAACTAGAGAGTTTTCAAGAGACAATGTTATTGAATATTTAAAAAGAGAATATCACGAAATAGCTAATGATACTTTATATAATTATTTAAAGGCTTTTTCAACTACATTTATTATGAATAAAGTTTATAGATATGATGTTCATGGAAAAAATATTTTGAAAACATTGAATAAGTATTATGCAAATGATTTAGGAATTAAACAAATTAAAACAAATAATGAAGAAATTAATTATTCAGTAGCTTTAGAAAATATTGTATATAATGATTTAATAGGAAAAGGTTATAAAGTGTTTATAGGTAAAACTAAAAAAGGTGAGATTGATTTTATAGCATCAAAAAATAATAAATTTAAATATATTCAAGTTTGTTTTGATTTATCGGATGAAAGTACAAGAATTAGAGAATTTAATGCTTTTGATGATATTGATGATAATAACAAATTTATAATAACCTTAACTAAAAAGGATTATTCTACTAATGATGTTAAACAAATAAATATTTTTGATTTTTTAATGAATGAAGAATTTTAAAATAAAAATTTAAAAACCTGGATTGGCGATAATATTGAAAAAGTTGGTAAATGATCTGAAAAACAATTTTATGATTTGAAATTTTTGAGTAAGAAATTTATTCCGTGAAGTTTATTATTTTTAGAATTGCACTTAAAAATAGAATTATATGGTGCAAAAAACCGCACAAAAAATGCTTGACGTACATATGATTTAATGTTAAGATATTTTTGACTTTTAAATGTTGGTTTTACTTCGGTAAAACCTAGTTTAAAGAATAGTTTGATACACCAGGGTGTGTGTAAATAGAAAGGAGACGCTATGGCTACTATTAATCAACTTGTAAAAAAAGGAAGAAGTAAGAAGACTAGAAAGAGTAAAAGTCCAGTATTAAATGTTGGATTTAATACTCTTGAAAGAAAGCAAACTGATCAAAATAGTCCACAAAAACGTGGAGTATGTGTTCGTGTTGCCACAAAAACACCAAAGAAACCGAACTCAGCATTACGTAAATATGCTCGTGTAAGACTTTCTAACGGAAAAGAGATTGATGCTTATATTCCAGGTGAAGGACATAATTTACAAGAACACAGTGTTGTTTTAGTACGTGGTGGACGTGTTAAGGACTTAATCGGTGTTCGTTATCATGTTGTTCGTGGTACATTAGATACACAAGGCGTTCAAAATCGTAAACAAGGTCGCAGTAAATACGGTACAAAAAAACCTAAAAAATAATAGAAGGAGGAAATAATTATGCGTAAAAGAAGAGCAGAAAAAAGAGATGTTTTACCAGATTCTATTTATAACTCAAAGATTGTTACGAAGTTAATTAATCAAATTATGCAAGATGGTAAAAAAGGAACCGCTCAAAAAATTCTTTATGAAGCATTTGATATTGTTGCAGAGAAAACTGGTAAACCTGCGATTGATGTTTACCAAGAAGCTCTTGAAAATATTAAGCCTGCTTTGGAAGTTAAATCTCGTAGAGTTGGTGGAAGTAATTATCAAGTGCCAATTGAAGTTAGTGATGAAAGAAGTCAAACTTTAGCACTTAGATGGTTAGTAAATTATGCTAAGAATCGTAGTGGAAAAGGAATGGCTTATAAACTAGCTATGGAAATTATTGATGCTGCTAACGGAACTGGTGGAGCAGTGAAAAAACGTGAGGATACTCACAAAATGGCTGAAGCAAATAAAGCATTTGCTCATTATAGATGGTAGGAGTGTGAGTTATGACAAGAGATGTTTCGATTGATAAAGTAAGAAATGTTGGAATTATGGCTCACATTGATGCCGGAAAAACAACAACAACAGAACGTATTTTGTTTCATACAGGAAAGATTCATAAAATTGGTGAAACTCATGATGGTGAGTCTCAAATGGACTGGATGGAACAAGAAAAAGAAAGAGGTATCACTATTACTAGTGCAGCAACTACTGCACATTGGAAAGGATATCGTTTAAATATTATTGATACTCCGGGTCACGTAGACTTTACTGTTGAAGTATCAAGAAGTTTAAGAGTTCTTGATGGTGCTGTATGTTTGATTGACGTTCAAGCTGGTGTAGAACCTCAAAGTGAAACAGTATGGCGTCAAGCAGATGAATTTAAAGTTCCAAGAATGGTATTTGCTAACAAAATGACTAAGATGGGTGCTGATTTTGAGTTCTCATTAGGAACTTTAAAATCTCGTTTGGGAATTGATACAAAACCTATTCAATGGCCTATTGGAGCTGAAGATAACTTCCATGGTATTATCGATTTAGTTACTATGAAAGCATATCAGTTTGATGGTAAGCCAGAAGAAGAAATGGTTGAAATTGATATTCCAGATGATTTAAAGGATTTAGCTGAAACAAGACATAACGATTTAATTGAAAAAGTTGTGGAATTTGATGATGCTCTAATGGAAAAATATTTGAATGGTGAAGAACTTACTGTAGAAGAAATCAAATCTGCTATTCGTAAGGGAACACTTTCTAATCAATTTTATCCAGTTTTATGTGGTGATGCATTATCTAATATGGGTGTTAAGTTATTACTTGATGCAATTATCGATTATATGCCAGCACCTACAGATGTAGAAGCTATTGAATGTTTCAATCCAAAAACTGGAGAAGATGTATGGCGTCATCCAAGTGATGATGAACCATTTACAGCTTTAGCATTTAAGATTATGACTGATCCATTCGTTGGACGTTTAGCATTCTTCCGTGTTTATTCAGGACATTTATCAAGTGGATCTTATGTTCTAAATAGTACAAAGGGAGTAAAAGAAAGAATTGGTCGTATTTTACAAATGCATGCAAATTCACGTAAGGAAATTCAAGAAGTTTACTGTGGTGAAATTGCGGCTGCTGTAGGACTTAAGGATACAACTACTGCTGATACATTATGTGATGAAAAAAATCCTGCTGTTATGAAAGGTATGGAATTCCCATTACCAGTTATTGATGTTGCTATTGAACCAAAATCAAAAGCAGATCAAGAAAAAATGGCTACGGCTTTACAAAAATTAGCAGAAGAAGATCCAACATTTAAGTATAAAACTGACCCTGAAACAGGACAAACTGTTATCAGTGGTATGGGTGAATTACACTTAGATATTATGGTGGATCGTATGAAACGCGAATTCCACGTAGAAGCTAATATTGGTCGTCCACAAGTTGCTTATCGTGAAACACTTACTCAAATGGGTGAATGTGAAGGTAAGTATATTAAACAATCTGGTGGACGTGGACAATATGGACACGTTTGGGTTCGCTTTGAACCAAATAAAGATAAAGGTTATGAATTCGTTGACGCGATCGTTGGTGGTGTAGTTCCTCGTGAATACATTCCAGTTACTGATAAAGGATTACAAGAAGCTATGGCTGGAGGTATTTTAGCTGGATATCCAATGGTTGATGTTAAGGCTACTTTATTTGATGGAAGCTACCATGATGTAGACTCTTCTGAAATGGCATTTAAGATTGCTGCATCTATGGCACTTAAAGAAGCGAAAAATAAGTGTAAACCAGTACTGCTTGAACCAATCATGAAAGTAACTGTTACAATTCCTGATGAATATATGGGAAATGTTATGGGAGATTTAACAAGCCGTCGTGGTCGTCCACTAGGGCAAGAATCTCGTGGTAATGCTTTAGCAATTACTGCTATGGTACCACTTGCTGAAATGTTTGGATATGCAACGACTTTACGTAGTAATACACAAGGTCGTGGAAACTTCAATATGGAATTAGACCATTATGAAGAGGTTCCAAAATCAATCGCTGAAGAAATTATTAAGAAAAACAGCGCTAATTAAAAATAATACTTGAATTTATTTCAAGCATTAGATAAAATAGTTAAGAGAAAGGAGAAAGAAATCAAATGGCAAAAGAAAAATTTGATCGTTCAAAAACACATGTTAATATTGGTACTATTGGACACGTTGACCATGGTAAAACAACATTAACTGCTGCTATTACAAAAATGTTTGGACACTTTGTTGCATATGAAGATATCGATAAAGCTCCAGAAGAAAGAGAAAGAGGTATTACTATCAATACTGCTCACGTTGAGTATGAAACTGAAAAACGTCATTATGCTCACGTAGACTGCCCAGGCCATGCTGACTAT
>DVHP01000114.1 GCA_018711945.1 Candidatus Ventrenecus avicola | reverse complement strand
GTAGCTCAGCTGGATAGAGCAATCGCCTTCTAAGCGATCGGTCGTGAGTTCGAATCTCGCCCAGGACACCATTTATAAATGTTAGATATTTACAAGTACAGGCTTTTTGTTTTAATGCTAAAAAAGTCTATAGTATGTAAGTAAGATAATTTGCATAAAATAAAAAAGAGGAACATTTGATTTTGCAAGTGAATGTCTCCTCTAACTAATTGGGGTAGACACTCTATCAATGCTGTAGAGTGCCTATTTTTTGGTTGTTAACACCAGTAAGGTAGAAAGTAGCAAGATGATTGTAATGATCAAATATTCTTGCTAGTATTATATACTAGGAATCAGTATGAAAAACAAGCGAACAGTTTGAATTTTTTTAATAGTTTAGTAAATACGAAAAACTGAGTGTCCATATTTTTTGCTTGACAGCAAAATAATCTTCGTGATACTATTATGGTGAATTTGCAAAGAAAGGAGTGGAAATTATGGTAAATTTTAAAAGAGAAGAATTAATGCAAAAAAATAATTACAGTACTTGGAAATGGAATAATTTCCACTTAATCTAGTTATACTTTTATTATCACTTCTAGATTTTGACTACTGTAATAGTAGTTTTTTTGTGGAAAAAGGAGTGAGTGAGTTTGAAAAAAATAAAAACATTTAAAATTTTATGGCATTATATTAAAGAAGATAAATTAAAGTTAATCCTTTATATATTTTTGGTGGCAGTTTCTTATTTTCCTTCTCTTTTTGCAGCAGTGTTTTGGGGAATTTTAGTAGAGGCTTTAACACAAGGAAATTTTCAAAGATTTGTGGTTTTCTTAGCTTTGTATGAAGGAGTTTATGTTGTTTTTTATGCTTTACTTCAAGTGCCAAGAGATTATCTTTATAATTATTTAGAAATAAAGTTTATGAAGAATGTGAGTCAAGATTTGTATCGTAAGATTGATAGCTTGCCTGCTATTGCTTTTGAAGATATTGGAGTAGGAGAGTTTATTAACCGATTGTATAATGATCCTGATCGTGTTATGGAATTATTATCCAATATGGTTCGTCTTTTTTGTCGCTCGTTTGTCGTTATCATTGTATTGGTTATAAGCTTTAGAGTTTCTCTTTTATTAGGCCTGGAAATAGTTATGTTTATGTTTATTATGGGATTTATTTCTTGTAAATTTTTTCCTAAAATTAAACAGAGTAATGAGAAAATAAAAAAACAAAGTGATCAATATGTGAAAGATGCAACGGAAAACATTACGGGAATTCGTGAAATAAAATCATTAGGAATTAAAAAGAATGTAGAGAAAAAAGTCTTTCGTATTTTGGATTCTTTGTATTTAGAACAAAGTGAGTCTGCTCGTTATGAAAGATGGTATTGGACATTTAATAATCTAGCTTATTATATTATTCAATTCATTATTTTCTTTACTTGTGGAAAATATTTTATTGATGGCGTTATTTCTTTAAGTATATTTATGATGATTGAAAGTTATATTTGGAGAATTGATGATGTTGTGGAAAGTATTAGTGATTTTGGAGTGAATTTTAATAAGGTAGCTGTTTCTTTAAATCGAATCGATGAAATTGTGAATAATCGATTGTATCAAGATGAAGTATTTGGTGACAAAGAACTCAAAAGAATTAAAGGAAATATAGAATTTCAAAATGTAAAATTTCGTTATCGTGAAAACGAAGAAAATACTTTAAAAGGACTTAACGTTACCTTTTCACCTCATAAAAAATTAGCTATCGTCGGACGAAGTGGAAATGGGAAAAGTACTATTTTTAATTTGCTATTACGTTATTTTGATGCGACTGAAGGGAAAATATTTATAGATGGAATCCCAATCGAAGATTTCACTGAGCAATCTTTGCGAGAAAGTATTTCGATTATTCGACAAAGTCCATTTTTATTTAATATGAGCATTTTAGATAATTTCCGATTAGTAAAAGAAGACGTTTCATTAGAAAGTGTAAGACAAGTGTGTAAAGATGCTTATATCGATGATTATATTATGAGTTTACCAAATGGTTATGACACGATTATCGGAGAAGGTGGCATTAATCTTTCAGGGGGACAGAAACAAAGAATTGCTATTGCCAGAACATTATTATTACAAACAAAGATTATTTTATTTGATGAAGCAACCAGTGCTTTAGATAATGAATCTCAAGAATATATCAAAAAAACAATTGATAGGTTAGTGAAAGATCATACAGTTATTATCGTAGCTCATCGGCTTTCTACCATTGTGGATGCTGATATCATTCATGTGATTGACAAAGGAATTTTAGCAGGTAAGGGAACGCATGAAGAATTATTAAAAAATAATTCGGTTTACCGTAGTTTATATTTCAATGAAAATGCAAATTCAATTTAAAGTCCTTTCTCACAAAGAGAAAGGATTTTGTTCTCAAATGTTAGAATTGCATTTTTTGCTAAACTTGATATAATAAGAAAATCAATATGGAGGAATCTCATGAATGAATTAGAAGAATTTTTACATTTTACTGCAAAGTTTTTACGTTTGAATAAGAATTGCAATCTGGCACCTATTGTATTTCATGATAGTCAAATTATTATTAATCCTGATGGAGTAAAGCTGAGTGCTATTATTCGGGATCAACAAGAATATATCGAGTTATTAAAAGAGTATAGAGCAGCTTTTTTAAATGATACTACTCGATATACACGAGGAAAAAACTATCATCACAATCTGCATTTTTTACTCAAAAATGCAACTTTTCATGATTTAAATAACTTAAACTTATTTTTAAAAAGAAGGATTGCTTATTTTGAAGATACTTCTTTTGAAAGCTATCAAACTCCAAAATTATTAACTGAAATTTTAGATTATCCATTTTTTGCTTGGAGAACAGATTGTTTTTTGGGATGCGAAACTCCTCGTGAAATGCGTTTTTATACGGAAAGTGATGAAAAACAAATTGCGTTTCCTTCTGTTCGTTATGGTATATATCAAAATCAGGTTTTTGTATATTGTATTCAAAATGAAACACCAAACCCTGTATTTTACAAAAGATTTGATTCTTTAAATCAATTTACTTCTAGTATGAAAAAACGAGGTAGTTTGCCAATCTCATTTTTGATGTCTATTATTCTTTTTTTAAAAACTTGTTTTGAAGAAGGATATACTGATTTTTTGTTTGTAGATATTTTACCACTTCGTTATTATGAATTTTATCATAGAGCCTATGCAGAAGAACAAATGGATTATCTTCAATGGAAAATAACCAATCAATTAATTATGACATTACTTCGTATTTGTGAGGAGTGCCCTAATATTAAACTTATCAGTTATCCTGATTTGGATGGGTATACTTGGCTAAAATATACTGAAGAATATCAAGATATAAAAAATCCTTATTTTCAAGAAATTCTTTCTAAAACATTACGCAGAAAATAAGTGATTTATTGTTGTGTGTTTTTATAACTTAGATTTTGATGTTCCGAAAATTTTCTAAAAAAATAAAAAGTACCTTAATCAACAAAAGTTTGAGTTGTGTGCAAAAACAACAAACATGGAATTACATCTGGTAGCAACTTCAGATGTATTCTTTTTATTTTATGAAATTTTTTCGCAAAACCTTGACGGGGGGGGGGTTCATCATAGTACAATTAAGATAGAATGGGTGTGTACTATGAAGCTAGAAAAATTTAAAGAAAAAAATGCTAAAAAGAAGTTTATTATTGTATTTACAATCTGTTGTGTATTCCTTTTAGCAGGAGTCTTTTTGTATACTAGTTTTGCAACATTCACA
>DVHP01000113.1 GCA_018711945.1 Candidatus Ventrenecus avicola | reverse complement strand
ACATCACCATCCTTATACTTTTCTTTTAAGTTAGCTATTGTATCTGGTTTGTTTTGAAAAAATTCCATGAAATTTCTAAATAATCACTTATAGTATACTTAGGATTGTTAAAGTTTTCAAGAACAAGATGAATGGATGTATATAACTCTGTTTCTACATGTCCATCCTCATCTCGAATGTTAAAAATAAGAATTGGTTTCTCCGTATGAAAGCGATTGAACCCATCAACATTGATAATAATGATAGAATGATACAAATTGCTTCCTACGTTTGACTCCATATAACTATTTTTAAAAACATAAGAAGCATTTTTATCGAACATGTTCTCACTATATTGTCTATTTGCTTCAATGATTATTTTATTTTTATCTTGCACTCGAACAACAATATCAGAAACCATTCCTTTTTCTTTTAGAATATCTTTTGGAACTTCACCACCTGTAAATTGAGATTCTTTCATCACTTCTTCTGGAATAGGTGTTAAATCGCTTAATACCCCGGTGACAACATCTCTAGTTTCTGCTGCCCTGATTAAACTTTTGAAGGCTGCATCGTTCATCGGATCAAAAAGGAATTCTTCAGAAGAAGTAGTAGCATTATGATTCAACGGATTTCCTCCTTTCCCTGCCATTAAATCACAAGTACAAAAGGAATGCAAATCACCAATTTCAGTATTTTAGCGAGTTATTTCTTACAGATTTTCAAAATTGGCATACTAATTATATAAAATTTGTATGTCCCAAACACATGAAAACATCAAATTAGATAAATTTTAAAAAATTTTGCAAAAAAAGAAGAAACGATTTTCCTCAATGAATGATAAAATACCTAACCTTTCTAAAAAATCTTAATGACTAGAAAGATAGTCATTTATAACACATTTGATATCTTCATATCTTTTAGACCCCTTTAATAAATCAAAACGCAAATCCAAATGATTATCCTCACGCAAAATCTCAAAAGAACGAGGAAGAACCAAATCAAAAATATAAGCAATCTCTGTCAAAGCATAATCTGCATTCGTCTTTATAAGAGCATGTGGCACCAATTTATGTTGCAAAATCATTTCATAAACCTCGTCACTCACTTCCCCAATTGGGTTACTAATATAACAAGGTCTTTTCAAAACTGCAAGTTTATCGGCATCACGAAGTGCTCCTGCCAACTCTACTTCTTCCTTACTCCCAGGTTCAACCTGATATTTATTATGACTAGAAATAGCAAAGCATAACATCTGTTCCTCTTTAAGAGAAACATGATTTTTCAAAAACCAATTATTTTCTTTCAAAATAAAAACACTTTCCTCTGCATGATCGAATTTCGTTTGATAATCATTGTATGCTTGATACTTTTCTTTTTGACGAAATCTTCCTAAATCATGAAAAATAGCCACAGTAAGATAAAGATCTTTTTCTTTTTTATCCCTTACCAATTGTTTCATATAATCAACGACATCATAGGTATGCCGATATTTAAAAAAATAAGATTCACCTTCACTATTTTCCTCCATCTTTAAATAATAACTTGCAAAATTCTCAAAAAAATTTTGAGCACATTCAAACATAACTACCATCTCCATGATAATTATAAAAGATTCTTTCACTTTTTTCTACTAAGATTCAATAATTTCGTCAGTAATTAAATAGGTTTGAGGATAAAGTTCCTTTGTTTTTTCAAAATGATGTATTCCATAAAGAAACACTTCCATATGTTTTTCAGTAAAATACTGAATTAATTTTGGACTGACAATCGCTTCTAATAAACAAATAAACTGATATTCTTGATAGTCCTCTTCACTATTCAAAACATAATTTAAAACTCCTAATTTACATGGACAATTCATAGCAGCAAGTCGCTGAATGACCGAATTAAAAAAACTCATGACATAAAGATTTTTCTCAGAATATTTTCGCAGCAACTTTAAAAATTTAGGAACATCGAAATCACTTTCTTTAATTTCCAACAACATAATTTTATCTGTCTGCAAATTTAAGACACTTTCTAAGCTAGGAATCGCATAATTTTTTTTAAGTTCCGAATAAGTCATATCCCGAACTCTCTTCATCCCAACAATCGCATCATGCACGATAACAAAAACATGATCTTTTGTTGTTCGCACGTCACACTCAAATCCTGCATAATAAGGGCTTTGGATTGCGTCCAAAAAAGCAGAAATTGTATTTTCTTTTGCCGTTTTCTTAAGGCCACGATGAGCAATAAATGGTTTCATACTTTATTATATGAAACCCAGATGAATTTTTTACTTTTTCTTAAACCCTAACACAATCACTTTAAACAAGATCAAAATAACACCGAAACACCCAGCGCCAACATACCAAGAAAGATAAGGAATCTCTTTTTGCTCTGTTTCCAAAGGCATAAAAGATTCTTGAAATACCGGCTCTGCCTCTTCTTTTTCTAAATAAAACACATATTCTTCTGTCGTCCCATCACTATTAGTAATTTTATAAACCGCCTTATTTTCCCCACCATCTTGATAGGTATTCCCAAAAACCTCGACTGATGCATCTTTATCTTGCAGTTCATAATCCACTTCTAAAGAACTGGCATCACTCTGAAGCATTACAGAATAATAATTATTAGAAGACTCAAATTCTCTCGATAAAACCCCATTTTCTACGGTAAGACTCTTAATAGAACTTGCATTTACTACAATAGGCAAAAAAAGTATTAAAAAAAAGAATATTTTTTTCATGACATCACCTTATCATTTTACTGTTTTTAGTCTGTCAAAAATAATGAAAAATATTCTTTAAACTTATATCATCTTAAGTAAAATTTCATTCATAACATATAACTTATCTGGCGCAATAAAAATATAATCTCCCTTTTGTTTTAAATCACCATTTTTAAGCAAAGGCTTAATCGGATAAGCATCTTCCATTTTTATATGATACTTTTCTTCAAACCTTTTTTTATTCACTCCTTCTAGCTTTCTTAGTCCAAGCATTAACTCATTATCCATAATATCCTGTTTCGATAAAATTTCCTCAACTCCGTGATAATCCCCCCGTAAATACTGACTTAAATTTCTAGTATTCGTATATCGAATTTGTTCCAAATAACCAGAAGCTGATAAACCAAAGCCATAATATTCCTCGTTATTCCAATACGTCAAATTATGAATGGATTCCTTTTTCTTTTTTGCAAAATTACTCACTTCGTAATGAGTAAATCCAGCTTTTTTTAAAGTCTTACAAACTAGTTCGTACATTCCTAAATCTTGTTCTTCATTTATGGAAGCAAAATGCTCATAAGACAAAATAGTATGAGGTTCGATCATTAGACTATAGGTACTAATATGATCTGGTTTTAACTTTAAAAACAACTTTAAATCCTCTTTTAAATCCTTTAATGTTTCCCCAGGAATCGCATAAATAAGATCCAAATTCACATTCGAAAATCCATAATTGCGAATGAACTTCATTTTTTCTAAAGCATCAGCAAAATCATGTTCCCGTCCTAATATTTTTAAATTCTCTTTTTGAAAACTTTGAATTCCGATACTCAAACGATTCACACCACCATTTTTTAATACTTCTAAAAGTTCTGGTTTGATATCTTCTAAGTTACATTCAAAAGTAAATTCATAATCATCTATCAAATGAAAAACACTAATAAGACTCATTAAAAACTTAATTTCTGATAGACTCAAAACGGAAGGAGTTCCACCACCAATATAAATGCTTTTAACTTTTTCTCCATTATATTGGTCTTCAATTTCCTCCTTTAATTTTACCAAGTATTCATGTGACCACTTTGGATAATAAAATACCTTACAAAAATCGCAATAAGAACAAATACTTTTACAAAACGGAATATGAATATATACCGATTTCATGAGTCTGTTTCCTCCGTATTCCTACATCGAGCTCGCCTATGAGAAACGTAGCGAAAATTCTCTCCATTTTCGACTCCTAACTTTTCAAACTGCTCTTTTAAATCACTTGGACAACGTCTAGTTAACATTTCACTGCTAAATGGAAGACTATGAAAAGGAAGACCATATTTTAAACGATATAAAATAATGACTCGTATTTCTTCATCTGATAAAACATATCGTGGATTTTCTTTTCGTTTTTGCAAAATCTTTTTATATTCGACATCAGAAATTTGCTTTAAAAGTTCATAATAACGTTTCATATCATTTTTGTTTTTTGCTTCTTCCAACTGCTTTAAATAAGTTCTTACAGAGGAAATTTTAGCTTGACTAACAAGATCGCTATTGCTAAAAAGATAATTTAAAGAACTTTCAGAATAGTTAGAATAAAGATATTTACTTAATAATTCTAAATCAGAAATTCCTAAAACAATACTAAATTCCATCAAAGAAAGCCGAAACGTAAACAAAATATGAATCCAAAATCGAAAATTTTCCTGAGAACTATTTAGAGTTTCTTTATCCTTTTTAGGATAGGGATTGTGATGAGGAGCATTGTTTTGATTATAAACCTTTTTCTTCTCTTGGTTTCGTATCATTCTTTTCTTTTTTATATACTCCATAGTTTCTTTTCCAAAAATAGTTTCTCCCATATTATAGTCATCTTGTCCCAAAATTAAATCCCGAACGTAGCCAACACTTACACCATTTTGAAAAGCAAGAGCCTCATCAGTAATCGTACATCCAGAATCTAAAATGTCTTCAATAATTTTTTTATTACGATAATATTTTTGAAATCTTCTTACTAGAATATGATTCGTAACAGCACTTAAATCAGTCCCTTGATTCACTAATTTTTTTAACCGCTGAAACACAGCCTTTTCATCAGCTTCGTTCTTTTTCATTTTCTCTTTTAAAGCCTTAAATAATCCAGGATTATAATAAGGAGAACTCTTTTTGTTATAAGCTTCTAGTAATTCTTTTACTTCTTTTTCACTTTTCCCAATTATTAATCCAATCTCAAAATACAAAAATCCTTGAAACACTAGATCCATTACCTTAAAAAGCACATCTTTATCTACCAAATAATCAAAAACATGTCTTTTAAAATAAATTTTATTATAAATTGAAGGGTTTTCTTCTCTTAAAAGAAGAATCCGACTAGTTATATAATGCTTTTCTACTCCCATAATTCTCGCAATTTCATCATCCTTTTTTCCAATTAACGCTAAACGGATGATTTCATAATCAAAATCATCAAATTTCATTTCTCTTACTCCCCACTTAATATAGAAAGAAAAGCTTCTTGAGGAACCTCAACACTTCCTATCATCTTCATCTTTTTCTTTCCTTCTTTTTGTTTCTCTAATAATTTTCTTTTTCTTGTAATGTCGCCACCATAACATTTGGCAAGAACATTCTTTTTCATCGCCGAAATATTTTCTCTCGCAATTACTTTCGACCCAATACTTGCTTGAATTGGAATTTGAAATAATTGTCTAGGAATCACTTCTTTTAATTTTTCAACAATTGCTCGCCCTCTTTGATAGGCAAAATCTTTATGAACAATAATTGACAAAGCATCAACCACTTCACCATTTAATAAAATATCCATTTTAACAAGATTACTCTCTCTATATCCACAAATCTCATAATCAAAAGAAGCATAACCTTTGGTATAACTCTTTAATTTATCAAAAAAATCATAAACCACTTCTGATAAAGGAATTTCATAATGAATATTAACTCTTGCTTCATCAATATATTCTAATGATTTATAAATCCCTCTTTTATTTTGACAAAGTTCCATAATCGGTCCAATATACTCACTCGGAACAATAATATTTGTGTAAATATATGGTTCTTCAATTTTTTTAATCTTTACTTGCTCCGGCATTTTATTTGGACTATCAATATCTTGTAACTCTCCATTCGTAAGAGTCACTTTATAAATAACACTTGGACTAGTCGCGATAACATTTAAATGAAATTCCCTTTCTAATCTTGTTGTAATAATATCCATATGCAAAAGACCTAAAAAACCAACTCGAAAACCAAAACCCAGAGCATCACTTGTTTCCGGCTCAATTGTTAAGGCTGCATCATTAAGTTTTAATTTCTCAAATGCCTCTTTTAACGCTTCATATTTATTGGGCTCCACTGGAAATATTCCAGAATAAACCATAGGCTTCATTGGCTTGTACCCATGAATTGGAGTAGCAGCAGGATTTTTAGCTAAAGTAATCGTATCTCCTACCTGTACCTTAGAAATATCTTTGATAGAAGCCGAAAAATATCCTACCATACCACTTGTTAAAACAGTTTCATGCTGTTCCTTCGGTGTATGAATACCAAGTTCCGTCACTTCAAAATCAGCTTTATTTGCCATTAAAAGAATTTCATCTTTATTTTGAATCTTACCATCTTCTACCTTAATAAGTCCGACTACTCCCTTATATGGATCAAAATAAGAATCAAAAATCAAAGCTCTTAAAGGAGCATCAACATTAATTTTCGGAGCTGGAATATCAGTAATCACACGTTCAATTAATTCTTTTACGCCAACACCATTTTTCCCTGAACATAAAACAATCTCCTCATCAGAAAACCCCAATACCTTCTTTAATTCCTCTTTCACCTTAGGAATATTGGCATTCGGTAAATCTATTTTATTAATGACTGGAATAATTTTAAGGTCTGCATCTAAAGCCAAATAAAGATTGGCAAGAGTCTGCGCTTCAATACCCTGAGCTGCATCCACCGCCAAAATAGCGCCTTCACAAGCTGCCAAACTACGACTGACTTCATAAGAAAAATCGACATGACCAGGAGTATCAATTAAATTCAATAAATACGTTTCCCCAAGATATTCATAATTTAGGGAGACTGCATTTAACTTAATCGTAATGCCTCGTTCTCTCTCTAAATCCATGCTATCCAATACTTGGTCTACCATTTCACGCTTTTCAATCGCTCCAGTCAACTCCAAAATACGATCGGCAAGCGTACTTTTCCCATGATCAATATGAGCTATAATAGAAAAATTACGGATATTTTCTCCTTTTGGAAATTTCACTCCCATTCGTAATCACCTTCGTTTATTTTACAATAGAACAAAAAGGAATTCAATAGAAAATAAAATATCCATTTCATCCCTTGGAATAGGCTGGCTATCTATTTCTTCCTCCTCGTAAGAGTATTTTCTTTGGCTACTTGTAACTCTGCAATACGTTCTAATCTTTTCTCGTCACCATGTGCCCACATTGATTCAAATGCTGC
>DVHP01000112.1 GCA_018711945.1 Candidatus Ventrenecus avicola | reverse complement strand
GGGAGATGAAAAATTTTCCTGACAAATGGAGAATGGAAGGACGCGCGGAAGGTCGTGAAGAAGGCAGGTCTGAAGAAAAACAAAGTATGGTTTTAAAAATGTTAAAAGAAAAAGAACCGTACTCTAAAATTTCTTTATATACGGGTCTTTCTAATCAGGAAATTCGTAAAATTGCTACTAGTTACCTACTTTAATTTTATTTTAAAAAATTGCTGTGAGATTTTACTCATGGCTTTTTTTAGTCTTCAAACGAAAAACAAAGGAAAGCCCAATCATCTTTCCTTTTGATAATTACTTTATTTTTTCTACTTTTCCTTTTGTAATAAGATAAGCATGTTCTGCATAATCCATCATCGGTTTGTCATTATAAGAATCTGTATAAAAATTTGTAATCTTTTTCTTACCAATTTCGCTTATAAATTTCTTGACTTTATTTTCTTTAAAATTTAAATAAGTGATTTTTCCTTCCTCTATATTTATTTCACTACAAATAAAATGAGTGGTATTTAATTTTTCTTTGATTGGTTCAAGCAAAAAATAAGGTGATGAAGTAATAATAAAGTCTTCTGCTTTTATTTTTTCTAATATATGAGGGTATAACTTATGTTCGTTTTTTTGCCAGAACTCCACAACTAATTTTTCAATATCATCTTTGTTTTCTAAAAAGATTGGTACAAATTTATTTAATCGTTTTAAGTATTCTTTTGGACTTAATTTACAGGATTTATAATCCAAAAGAATTTTAATAATTCCTGGTAAATACTTTAATAGTTTTTTCCTTTTTTTTAGAACAAAAAGGGCAAAATCAAATGAACTTTCCCCTTTGTAAATTGTATTATCAAAATCAAATGCTTGCATCTAACGTCCTCTTCCCTTTTCTCTTTCTTCTGTCTGTGTGAGTACTTGGTGCATGTAAAACTCCATATTTCTTTGAAACACAAGTTTTTCTCTTAGTTGTTGTTCCACCATTTCTACTTTTTGTAACATATGGCGATACTCCTTTTGACTTAGTTTTCGTTTAAATTTTTCTTTTAAAATTCTTTTTATTTTTTCTGTTTCATCTAATACTAGCATTGTATCCGAGGTTGTCGCATCATCACTTTCCATAACATCACATGCCTTTTTAAATAATTTTCGAAAGGTAATGTGAAACTGCATACAAAAATAGTTTGCTTGTAATTCTGGGCTTGCAATTGTAATCTCTTTTACTTCTATTAAATCGTTTTTTGTATGCCATTTGGGAGTGATTTTATACCCATCTACTTGTAATTTTTTTTGCTTTAATTTTTTTTCTTTGGTATCTCTATCTACCATAAATAGTGCCATAACCTCACTCCCCTAATAAATCTGGCCGCCTTTTTTTTGTGTTTTTTAAAGCTTCTTCTTCGCGCCATTTTTGTATTTCTTGATGATTTCCACTCAGCAAAACCTCAGGTACTTTCTTCCCTCGAAAGTCGGCTGGTTTCGTATAAGTTGGATAGTCCAGTAAGTTTTTTGTAAAAGAATCACTTTCGTAAGAATCTTCTTTAATAACTCCTGGTAAGAGTCTAACCACAGAATCTGTTATAACCATCGCCGGTAACTCTCCTCCAGTCAGCACATAATCCCCAATGGATATTTCATCATCCACATAGTCTCTGATTCTTTCATCAAATCCCTCATAATGACCACATACTAAAATAATATGTTTGTAGTCTTTTAATTTTTTTGCAACACTTTCTTTATAAGGAGTTCCTTGTGGACACATTAGAATCACTTTGGCATCTTCTGTTTTACATGCTTCGATTGCTTCTACAAGTGGTTCTGGGCGTAATACCATACCAGATCCACCGCCATAAGGTGTGTCATCTACTTGATTGTGATTTAAATGACTAAACTCTCTAAAATCGATGATATTGATTTCTACAGCTTTTTTTTCAATGGCTCTTTTGATAATGGATTCTGATAAAAAACCATCAAACATTTTTGGAAATAAAGTAAGTATATCTATTTTCATAACATCAAACCCTTAGCATTTTGGACAAGTACTTGTTTTTTGTTCTTGTCTACTCTCACAATAAACGCTTCTTGCCATGGAATATAATATGTTTTTTCTTTTAACACTTTTAAATAAATTCCACTTTTATTATACAAAATATCTTCTACAATTCCAAGGGTTTCTTCTTCCTCAATGATAGAAAAGCCAAGCAAGTCAGACATTAAAAATTCATTCTCGTTTAATTTCAAGTCCGCACGATCAATATAGATTTTTTGATTGCGAAACTCTTCGACTAAATTAATATCGTTTAAGTGATCTATCGTGATTAAATAGTGATTTTTATGGGGTCTAGCACTAGTAATTGTATGACGACTATCCTGGATATAAATAGGAAATCCTTTTGTCAAAACTTTGTCTTTTTTTTCAAAATCTGTGTAGCATTTTAGTTCTCCTTTCAACCCATGTGTCATGGTAGTATAGCCAAAATAAAGTTTATTCATGATCATTCCCCATTTCATATAAAAGAATACTTGCACTCACAGAGGCATTTAAAGATTCACAAAGAGGGTTCATTGGAATATAGACAAAATCATCACAATATTTTTTTGATACGCCAAGTCCGTTTCCTTCATTGCCAATCACTAAAGCAATATTATCTATGCTCTTTAAATCTTCTATGGAGCTGCCAGATTTGACATCTGTGCCAATCACTCGGTGAGTTTTTTGTAATTCTGGCAGTATTTTTTCTAAATCTTTTCGCACGATATTTACGTGAAAGAGCATTCCTTCGGTACTACGAATCACCTTCGGGTTATATAAATCAACACAATCACGACTTAATAAAAGATTTGGCATATGAAACGCCACACAACTACGGATAATCGTTCCTAAGTTTCCGGGGTCTTGAATTCCGTCTAATATTAATACAGGACCATTGATCTCTTTTTCTTCTAATTTTTTTGTCACAGCAATCACAGTTGGAGGAGTTACTTGACTCGTGATCTTTTTCATAATCTCATTTGTAACATGAAATGTTGGTACATCATAATTCTTCTCTTCTGTTGTAATCACTTCTAGCACGACTCCTCTTAAAAGGGCTTCTCTTAGTAAGTGATCTCCTTCAATCAAAAAAGTATTTGTAATATCACGATTCTTTTTTTCTTTTAAACTGGCCCATTCTTTCACTTTTTTGTTTTGTAATGACTCTATTTTCATACTAACTTCTTAACCTCTTTCTTGCTAATTTGTAATCGGGGTAGTATTTACTAACCCAGGCCCAAAATCTTGGACTATGATTGGCTTCATAGAAATGACAAAGTTCATGAATAATCACATAATCGAGTAAATCAATATCTTTTTTTAAGAGTTCACTGTTTAAGGTAATGGTATTATTGCCCCGATTATTGACTCCCCATCTTGTTTTCATTGTTCTAATTTTTAAAGTAAAGTGTGGGATATTTTGAAAATAAGGGAGAATTCGATCTAATTCCTTCGTAAAAACTCGAAGACATTCTTGTTTATAAAATTTTTCTAATGTTTTCTCATCTTTGGCAATTACGTTATCACTTACAAACTCTACTTCTTTGGTCACTCCATCAAACACTCTGGTATACTGACGCCCTAAATAACAGAAAAAAGCATCACGCTGTTCTTCTTGTTCTTTTTTTCGCCACATCTTAACAATTGCCTTCATATTCTTTTCGATGATTTTGGCAATTTCTCGTTCACTCACAAAGTGGTTTGAGGTCACCACTAGAGTATGTTGATCTATAAATCTCATATAGATATTTTTATTGTTTTTTCTTACAATTTGTACTTCTATTGTGTGTTCTTTAATCTTCAACTGCATACTATCACCTGTACTTATATTTTATCATAGAAAAAGGAAACCACAAAACGTTTCCTTGCCTTTTAATAATCTTCATCAATGGAATCAATGGTTTCCAACTCTGTCTCAATGATACTCCGAAACTTTCTTTTAAATATGACAATTCTCTTACGCAAATTCTCACCATCTGCTTCAAGCTTTTCTGCTTTTAATAAAGCATCATTGACTATTCGAGAAGCGTTTCTTTTGGCTTCATCAATAATAGATTTTGATTCATCTCTTGCTACTTTCTTAATTTGGCTAGATGCATCTTCAGCGATTAATAAAGCTTTGTTTAGAGTATTTTCCATATTTTGGTATTGTAACAATTTCTGCTTTAGGGAAGCGATTTCTTCATCTCGTTTCTTTAAATTATTGAGCATAGATTCATATTCCTTTGCTACATCTTTGACAAAAGAATTGACTTCACTTTTATTATAACCATTAAAACTCGTACTAAACTTTTTCACGCTTCACCTTCTTTTAAAGAAAAAGATTTTTGTTACCAATCTAATTCATCTTCATTATTACTCTTAGCTGGTTTCTCATTATCGTCAGAAATTTTACCTTGAATATTTACATTTTTTGGCGTACATAAGTAAATTCCAACGCCTATTTTCTGCATGGTTCCACCAATCGAATAAACGCATCCAGACAAAAAATCTATAATTCTCTTTGCTTGTGCAGAAGTCACTCTTTTTAAATTCACGACCACACTATTACGATTCTTTAAATGATCGGCAATTTGTTGTGATTCTGAATAAGCACGAGGTTCTAACAAAATCATTTTATTTCCAGTTTTATCAGCCTCTTTTAATGCTTCTTCTTCACTGACATTATAAAACTCGTCTTCACTGTAGTTATTATCGTATTCCTCTTCATCTGAAAACAGCTTTTTTATTTTTCCAAACGCCATGTTTTAAATCTCCCTTCGACTCTTTACCTTCTCATTGTATCAAAAACAAAACTACTTTTCAATTCAAAGTCGTAAGAATTTAAAAAAAATTCACTCTTTTTTAAAAAGACGTTTCTTTTGCTAAGAATTTTTTTAGTTCTTCAATCGTCATGACTTTTTGTTCCATTGTATCACGGTCACGGACAGTCACAGTATTGTTTTTTATAGTTTCATCATCAATTGTAATGGCAAAAGGTGTTCCGATTGCATCACTTCTTCTATACCGTTTTCCAATACTTCCAGATTCGTCATAACTACACATAAAGTCTTTTGCTAAATCCCCGTAGATTTCCATCGCACGTTCTGCATGATGTTTTTTGATTAATGGTAAGATTGTTACTTTATAAGGGGCTAGTGCTGGATGAAGTTTTAAAACGAGTCTTTCTTCCTCACCAACGTAGTCCGTGTGATATGCATCACATAAAATTGCTAGTATTAAGCGATCTAATCCAACAGATGGCTCGATGACATAGGGAAGATATTTTTCGTTTGTCTCTGGATCTAGATATCTTAAATCAGCGCCTGAGTGTTCCATATGAACAGATAAGTCATAGTCTGTACGATCTGCAATTCCCCAAAGTTCTCCCCAGCCCATTGGATAGGCATATTCAATATCGGTCGTTGCTTTGGAATAGAAAGATAGTTCTTCTTTCGCATGATCACGAAAACGTAAGTTATCGGGATTTAATCCTAGATCTTTTAAAAATTCCATACAAGAAGTTTTCCAAAAACCAAACCATTCTAAGTCTGTTCCAGGCTTACAGAAAAACTCTAATTCCATTTGTTCGAATTCACGAGTTCGGAAGGTAAAGTTTCCTGGAGTGATTTCATTTCTAAAACTCTTGCCTGTTTGGCCAATTCCAAAAGGAACTTTGGCACGCATTGCTCTTTGAACATTTAAGAAATTTACGAATATTCCTTGAGCTGTTTCTCCACGAAGATATACTTTGCTTTTTGAGTCTTCTGTCACACCTAAATGGGTTTCAAATAACAGATTGAATTTGCGAATCGAAGTAAAATCATGGGCTCCACAATTAGGGCAAGGGATATGGTGATCTTCGATGTAACTTTCTAGTTTCTCGCTGTCCCAACCATCGCCAGTTTCTTCCCCATTCGTAAAGTCTTCAATTAATTTATCGGCCCGATGACGCGTCTTACATTTTTTGCAGTCAATTAGGGGATCTGCAAAACTTGCCACATGACCACTTGCTACCCATACTTCTGGATTCATAAGTATTGCTGCATCTAATCCATAATTATATGGGTTTTCTTGAATAAATTTTTTCCACCAAGCACGTCTTACATTATTTTTAAGTTCTACGCCTAAAGACCCATAATCCCAAGTATTTGAAAGTCCTCCATAAATTTCACTTCCTTGGAAAATATAACCATACTGTTTACAGTAATTTACTAATTCTTCCATTGTTAATTTCATTTAAAATTCCTCCTTTTAAAATAAAAATTCTTCTAAAATTCATAGGGACGAGACATGCCCGCGGTTCCACCCTACTTATTCTAGAAGAATCCCTTTTTTTATATAGCTCCAGTATTCCACACCTTCATCGCTTGTATAACCATATTATATGAGAGTTTTTATAAAATATCAAGATTTTTTTGAAGCTTATGGGGTTAAGGCAATTTGAAAAGTACTATTCACAGATTCTACAGTTTGTGAGAAAAAATAGCCTATTCCTGCTCCTGTGCCATCCATCATACTGCCACCTCGCCCAAAAAAGGATAAGATTCTGAAAGAAACCGAGCATCAGCATAATACCATGAGGAAACAATACGTGTTAAATTTACTTCTGCATAATAATGTGTAGTAAAGGGGCCAAGCTCCCCTGTCGCATCTCCTAAAATACGCGTAGAGTAATTATAAAAATCATTTGATAGTTGATATGCATCATAATATTTAGAATCAGGTACTTCTTTTCCAGAAGTATTGGAAGTGCCATCTGCAAAGACGCCTTTAAATCCAGAGTTATATCCTTCTTCTCGTCCCGTAATGACATTTTGAGTATCATCAAACATAAGAGCCATAACTATTGGCCAAGCACCTCCACTCATATCAAACATACCTGTAATATTATTTGTCGTACTTGCAAAAACACTATTTGGACAGGCTTGATTGCAAGTATTATCATTACAATAACGATTGCAATTTTCATTGTTTCCAGTATAACCACATGTTGGCTCATTATTTGCTTGATATCCTGTGATATAATCTATATTATTATTAATTCTTACACTTGTAGCTGAACCGTATGCACTATGCTGCAAATAAGTAATAGCTCCCCATTCGGTATTTTTCATTGCATGACTATCGAGCTCTCTTTTGTAATCATAACTCGTATAGAATGCATTGGCTAGTTGAATTTCTCGCCAAATATACGTATTTGGTTTAATGATTATCTTGGTTGAATCAATTAAATTTTGCTCTGCTTCCGAAGGCGTCGTAGCTTGACCATACCCGACGTCAAATTTTCCAACCCAAAAACCTGTACTTGGAATACTTATAAATGCCGGATGAGTCATATAGTCTCCAACTTGGCAGTTTCCACTTGCTCCAGATTCCATTGGAGTCGTACATTCTCCAGACACACTATCACTCGTATTATAATCGCTAAAAATAATTGGTATTTCATGAACTTTCGTTGTATCTATTTCTGTTAGACTATCATACTGGATTCGTGATTGCAAAAATATTAGTCAGAAAGAAATTGCTGAATACTTAGGAATTAAACAACAACAATATGCTCGGTATGAAAAAGGTGTTAATGTCATGCCTGCTACTTATTTGGGACCAATTTGTAAATTTTTAGATATTTCTGCAGATTATTTATTAGACCTTATCAATGAGCCGATTTCCCTAAAAGAACAAAAAGGAATTCAATAGAAAATAAATTTTCTATTTCTT
>DVHP01000111.1 GCA_018711945.1 Candidatus Ventrenecus avicola | reverse complement strand
GAATTTATTATAAACGAGTTTTTACATTTGTAAATTCTCTTTTTATTTAAAATCGAGTGTTTACTATTTTAATTAACAGTTTTTCAAAAAGTTCATAATGAAGTTTCCTAAGTTTTGACATGTTGTTTTGTTTTTTGTATAATAGTTCCCTATAAAAGAGGGGATTTTTTTATGGATTTGACGGAATTGTTTGAAAAAGAAATGGCAGAGTTAGAAATATATGAGCCTTTTGAAATTGCTAGGTTTTTATATATTCGAACTGGTCAATTATTTGAGTATTCTAAATTGTATTCCTTTTTGGATGCTTCTAAAAGAGCTGAACTGGATGCTGAACAAAAGGATATTTTTTGTATTGAAAATTTTGAAGTCATTTGTTTTTCTTGGGCTCAACTTTATGTTGATTTATTAAAGTATTTTCAGATCTCTGCTTTTTTAATAGAGAGTTTTAATCATAAGAGTGTTGCTATTCCAATGAAATATTATACTATTGTAGCTGATTTAACAGCTAATGTTAGAGATTTTTTTGCAGTTAAAATAGGCCTTCCTACTTATCATTATATGGCAGAATCATTGGATTTTTCTCAGAGGGTTGCCGAAGCGGATCAGAAAATATATTGTCATATGGATATTGTTGATAACTTGGATTTGGAAAAAATGAGAGCTGATTTAATCCAGTGTAGTAGTAATGAAGATGAGTTTGTCATGAATGCTTTTCAAGAAGTTGCTAATCTTATGGATCGGTATTCGTTTGGTGAGGTGACTGGTCGTAAGTTTGTAGAGATGGTTATGAATTATCTTGTAGGAGTTTATTTTACTGTGAAGAATAGTGCAACTATTTTTTATGATGTTTCTAAGTGGGAACGTATAGATGTTTTTCATTTGCCTCTTCCTAGTGATTCTTCTATTAATTTATTTTATCGTTTTGCGCCTAAAGAAAATAATGGGGTGAAATTGGTACGTACTAAAAAAAGTGAAATTTTGTCTCTTAGTCAACGTTATTCTATATTAAATCCTGATTATTTAGAAAACTTAGATTTATAAATTTGCCAAAATTTACCGTTCAAATGTTCGTGACATATTATGCGAACTATTGTATACTATTATTGGTGATAGTTATGACGTTAAAAGAGAAGCTTGAAATTTTAGCCGACAGCGCTAAGTATGATGCGTCTTGTTCTTCTAGTGGAAGTGCAAGGAAAAATAAAGGTGGTCTTGGGAATGGCGCTATTTCTGGGATATGTCATTCTTTTTCTAGTGATGGAAGGTGTATCTCTTTACTAAAAATCTTGATGACAAATTGTTGTGTTTTTGATTGTAAATATTGCATAAATCGGAAGAGTAATGTTGTCAAACGGGCAATTTTTGAACCGGATGAAATTGCCATGTTGACTGTCAATTTTTATAAGAGAAATTATATTGAGGGACTGTTTTTGTCATCGGGAATTATAAGAGACCCTGATTATACGATGGAGAAGATGATTGAAGCAATTTCTTTACTTCGAAATAAGTATCATTTTCATGGGTATATTCATGCGAAGGCGATTCCTGGGGCGAGTCCTATTTTGGTGCAAAAATTAGGACGTCTTGTTGACCGGTTAAGTGCAAATATTGAACTGCCAACAGAAAACGGTCTTAAATTACTCGCGCCAGATAAGAATACTAGTAAAGTCATGGATATCATGGGGCTCATAAAAGAAAAACGTGGAAGAAACTTTACACCGGCTGGACAAAGCACGCAGATGATTATTGGGGCAACGAATGAAAGTGATTTGGATATTTTACATCAAAGTAGTAGTCTTTATCAGAAATATAGTTTAAAAAGAGTTTTTTATTCTGCCTATATTAGTGTGAATAAAGATAAGTTGTTACCCGTGAATCAGATTCCTCCTTTAAAAAGAGAGAATCGTTTATATCAAGCAGATTGGTTGCTTCGATTTTACCGATTTCGGGTAGGGGACTTATTGAGTCCAGATCAACCTAACTTTAATGTGTTACTAGATCCTAAGGCAGATTGGGCATTAAGACACATGAATGAATTTCCCAAAGAGATCAATAAAGCTTCTTATTATGAACTTTTGAGGGTTCCTGGAATTGGACCGACATCGGCTAAAAAAATAGTTTCGTCAAGACGTTATTTTACCATTCATTTTTCTGATTTGAAAAAGATGGGTATTTCTTTGAAAAGGGCTAAATATTTTATTTTGTGTGATGGGAAGTATTTTGCCAATCTTTCTTGTTTTCAAAAAGATTTTATTACACAGAATTTAATTTTAGAGGATAGGAGTGAGAGTAGTTTCAAAGCTACTCAGTTAAGCTTATTTCATGAATAATAGTGAGTCAACTTATTTATATGATGGAACGTGGGAAGATCTTCTTACACTTGTTTTTTGGCTTTTTTCAAAACGAATAAAACCTTTTGGGATAAAAAGCGAGGATCAGTATGGAGAAAATTTACTTTATCCTGCTATAAAACCGATGATTGAACGTGATTTTTCTTATTCTAAAAAAAGTGTTTCTAAAGATATTTGGCATATTCTTTTTTTCGCTTTTTTAACTAATGAAAGTGAT
>DVHP01000110.1 GCA_018711945.1 Candidatus Ventrenecus avicola | reverse complement strand
CTGATAAGCTTTTGTAATTTTCATATGTTGCATCACCTCTTTGATTAACAAGATTATATAACACGAACGCATGTTTGTCAATCTATAAATTGTGGGGTATTGTATTACTTTCCTGTTACACAAAAAAACTGATTTGTACAACCAGTTTACATTACACATCAATGGCGTCCCATATAGGAATCGAACCTATAATTAAACCTTAGGAGGGTCTCGTAATATCCATTTTACTAATGGGACATATCTATATTTTAGCAAAAACTTACAAAAAAAGAAAGTGCTATTCGTAGTACTTTCTTAATTGCCTAAGACCTCGTGATTCATATCTTGATACCTTTACTTGGGTTAACCCTAAAAGTTTCGCGATTTCACTTTGAGTTAAATCTCCATAGTAACGGTACTTGATAATACTTTGTTCTGGTTCTGGAAGTTCAGTAATACTATCTATTAGAGTAAGCTTATCCTCTAATGGAAGCGATTCTTGCGCTGGAATCATTTCATAGTAGTCTTTATTATCTTCATTCGTACAGTCTAAACTAACAATTGTACTTGTCAGATAAATGGCTTCCAAAACATCGGATAACTTCATTTCTAAAAACTCGGATACTTCCTCGTACGTAGGAACTTTTCCTAGTTTTAGGCTGAGGCTATTTCGGGCAATTTCAATTTGTTTGGCAAGTCTCAAAATTTCTTTGCTTACTTTAATCTTTCGGTCTTTTCTAGCTAGCTCATACATTTCACCGTAAATATACTTGTAAGCATACGTAGAAAATTTACAAGTTCCATCTTTTTGATAATTTAACAAAGCTTTTTGTACTCCCACTGCACCAGCTTGCATTAAATCTTCAAAAGGAACTCCATAGAAGCCTTTGGCAATATGTTTGATGAGTGGTGTTAAATCACTCAGTAAGGTTTCCGTTTTCAAATTATGTCCTTTCTATTATTGTATGCGCATACGGTATCCTACTAATTTTTCTTTTAAGTCCTTTTTCACATCTACTAAAATGAGACTTCCTTTTTGACGTTTTAAAAGAACTTTTACACGAAACAAGGAAAACCTTCCTTCGGCATCCATTTTTTTAAGTCTGGAACAATCACAATAAAAATTCTTTACTTTTCCACCTTCGATATATGGAATGATGTACTCTTCTAATTTGTAGGTTTCTTTCCTTGTTAGTTTGCCAACTAATTTGGCATAAAGATTGTTATCTTTTACTTCTAAATTGAGACTTAGCATAACACTCACCCCGCCCTAGTTTAATATAGAGGAAAATTGTTCTTTTTGAAACAGATTCGACAAAAAAAGAGAAAAATTATTTTTCCTCTTTTCTAGAACGTAAGTAATCTTGTAGGGATAAGGCTACTTGTTCTGGCAATACACTTTCTAATTCTTCTAACGTAGCATTCTCCATTTTGGTGACACTTCCAAATTTTTTAATTAGGTCTTTTTTTCTTTTGGCTCCGATTCCTGGAATATTATCTAAGACACTGCTGATGGAACCTTTGCTTCTTATTTGACGGTGGTAATTAATGGTATAGCGATGGACTTCATCTTGCATTCTTGTAAGATAGTGGAATACTAAAGAGTCTTTTGGAATATCGACGAGCTCTAGGGTATCTCCGTCTACTAAATCATTGGTTCTATGCTTATCATTTTTTTTAAGTCCGCAGACTTTGATAGGAAGGTTTAGGGCATCCAATATTTCTTTACAAGCATGGATTTGGCCAATTCCACCATCGACAATGATTAAGTCAGGTAGTTCTGTTTTTTCGACTAAGGCTCTTTGATAACGACGGTAGATCACTTCTTTCATCATGCCATAGTCATCATTTTTATCAAAACTAATTTTATATTTTCGGTATTCGTTTTTGGCTGGGCGGCCATTTTTGAAGACGACCATCCCAGAAACACTCCAATCGCCAAAAAGGTTTGAGTTATCAAATAAATCAATTCGGTCTAATACTTCTAGATGTAGTAGTTTTCTTAATTCCTCATTCGCTCCATCGGTCTGACTTTCTTTTTTCTTAATTAATTCGAATTCGTTTGTCAAGTTTATTTTGGCATTATCACGCGCCATTCCTAAAAGCTTTTTCTTTTGGCCCTTTTGAGGGATAACAAAAATATGATTAAAATATTCTTGTAACACATCAGTGCAAATACTTTCATCAATTAGTATTTCTTTTGGTATTTCATGTTTTTGGTAAAAGGAAACGATATAATGCTCCATATCTTCTTTAATATCGCTCACGATTGGGAAGATATCGGTGTGTCCTCCGACTAATTTTCCGTTTCTTAGAAATAGGATCTGTACGGATACATAGCCGTTGTTAAAATAGTAGCCAATACAATCGCGGTTGGTTAGGTCTTGTAAGGTAATCTTTTGTTTATCGAGTACAATATTGATATAATCGAGTTCTTTTTTTAATTCTAGGGCCAGTTCGAAGTTTAGGGACTCACTATAGGTTTTTATTTTTTCCATAATTTTGTCTTTTAGTATTTTGTCATTGCCATTTAAGAAGGATAGAATTTCTGTTTCCATCTTTGCTAGGTCTTCTTCTTTATAGCTTTTTTCACAATAACCTAGACACTCACCGATGTGGTAATAAAGGCAAACTTTTTTGGGATTTCCTTCGCATTTTTTTAAAGGATATAAGCGGTTTAATAAGGCTACAATTCTTCTTGCCGCATAAGCATTGGGATATGGGCCAAACAATTTTTTATGGTCCTTCTTTTTGATACTTAAATAACGAGATACTTTAAGACGAGGATAAGGTTTTGAAATATACTCGATATAGGGATAGCTTTTGTCGTCTTTTAGTAATACATTATATTTTGGGTCATATTGTTTGATTAAATTAATCTCTAGTAAGAATGCTTCTAGTTCGCTTGAAGTGACCATATAAGAAAAATCTGCTATTTCACTTACCATCTTTGCTGTCTTTCCTGTTTGGGTTCGGTTAAAATAAGAATTTACTCGACGGTGAAGATTTTTGGCTTTTCCGACATAAATAATCACACCATGTTTGTTCTTCATCTGATAACTTCCCGGTAAATTAGGAACTTGAGCAAGTTTTTCTTTGAGCATACTATCACCTCCTACTTTTTTTCTAAAATTCTTTGGCACCCTTTCAAAATACTTTGATAAGAATCTTCAAAATCTCCTGTATACCATGGGTCTAAAATATCAACACTTTCTAATAACTTATGGATTTTGTGTTCCGGATCAGAACCAAATATCCGGTGTAAATTATGAATGTTTTCTTCATCCATTCCATAAATTTCATCATAAAAATTATAATCTTCTTTCGTTACTTGTCTTGCAACATGAGGTAGCAAAGGAACGCCATAACGTTTTAAAGTTTCTTTGGCCGGTGGATACATGCCGTTACCAAGTTCTTCGGTACTCGTTGCTTTTGAATCGCATAGAATATCATTTGTTAGAGATTTTAAAATCATCTCAGCCATCGGACTCCGACAAATATTGCCATGACAAACAAATAGAATTTTTTTCATAAAATCCCTTTCTTTCTTTTTTAGTATACTATATTTTCCTTTAGAAAACACATATTTATGATACAATAATACAAGAAATGAGGTTTTCAATGAAACAATTAAACACGTATACTTATGAAATTAAAAAATCAAAGTTTATTGCTTATTATTATGAAGTAACAACAAGAGAAGAAGCCATAGACGTATGGAAACAATTAAAAGAGGAACATAAAAAGGCTCGCCACATTCCTTATGCGTATTTTTTAGAAAATACGGCTGGAAAAAGTGACGATAAGGAACCAAGCGGAACGAGTGCAGCTCCAATCTACCAAACTTTAGAGAGAAATCAGCTTGTCAATCGGGCCATTTATGTCGTCCGGTATTTTGGTGGGGTAAAACTCGGTGCCAGTGGACTCATCAGAGCTTATAAAACAGCCGCGCAAGGAGTTATAGAATTTCAGTGACCTGATACCCTAAACTTTCAATTGCACTTGTTAGTACTTGATTATCTACTGAAGCATCAAGAGTTACGATCGCTTCTTTCTTTTTGAGTTGTACTTTTACTTTTTTTACTTCGGCTATGCTTTTTAGGGCAAGTTCTACTTTTTTCGCACAATGCTCACATGACATTCCTTCTATTTTTATTGTTTTTTTCATTGATTCATCTTCTTTCTTTTCTCTTTTTTTAATCGTAAAGCATTTAAAATGACAGTAAAACTACTTAGCATCATAGCGATAGATGCGATCATCGGATTTAGAGTAATCCCCCATGGTTCTAACGCACCAATGGCGATTGGAATCATACAAATATTATAGAAAAATGCCCAAAATAAATTTTGTTTAATATTACGGACGGTTCGCTTGCTAATCCTTAAAAATTCTGGGATTTTCTCTAAATTTTCTTGCATTAAAATTACTTCGGCAGAATCCGCTGCGATATCAGTGGCTCCATGAAGTGACACTCCGACATCAGAGGAGGCTAACGACGGAGCATCGTTAATTCCATCTCCCACCATCATGACAGTTTTTTCCTTTTTAAGCTTTTTGATATACGCTGTTTTCTCTTGGGGTGAAACACCAGCGATGACTGAATCAATCTGGCACTCTTTGGCAATAAAGTTTGCAGTAATTTCGTTATCTCCTGAAAGCATCACGGTGTCAATATGACGAGTATGAAGTTCATTCACAACCTGTTTGGCTTCTTTTCTTATCGCATCACGAATTCCGATAAGTCCGATTACTTCTTTATCTTCTACCACATAAACCAGACTATTTTGCCCCTTTAGTAATTTTTCTTCTTCTTTTTGAAATGGATTTTTTAAGTGGAACCTAGAAAGTAATTTGGCACTTCCGACAAACACTGTTTTATCATGAATCGTTCCTTTTAATCCTACGCCAGCAATATTCTTAAAATTATTTACTGGTTCTACAAGAGAAAAATACTCTTTGAAAGATGCTGCGATTGGATGCGTCGATTTTTTTTCTAAAGAAGATGTCACGCGTAGCACATATTCTTTTGTTACTCCTTTTTTTGTGATTACTTTTGTAATTTGTAAATTTCCATAAGTTAAGGTTCCAGTTTTATCAAAGACCACTGTGTTTACTTTGTAAGCATTTTCTAGCACGGTACTGTTTTTCACTAAAATCCCATGTTTCGCACAGACGCCATTAGAAATGACAATCGCAAGAGGTGTCGCAAGCCCTAGGGCACATGGACACGCTACCACCAACACGGTAACAAAATGGGTAAATCCTTCACTTATCCCATACCCGAGGGTAATGTATCCTAAAAACGTAAGGATAGCAATTCCGATAATCACCGGAACGAAAATACGACTCACTTGATCTGCTACGCGAGCAATGGGAGCTTTTGTATTCACAGACTCCATGACTAATCTCACGATTTCGCTGATTGTTGAGTCTCTTCCAATCTTTAATGCTTCATATTCTAAGTATCCATCGACATTGATACTACCAGCAATGACTTTATCTCCACTACTTTTCTTTTCTAATGCGCTCTCACCTGTAATAAAAGCAACATTTAAATGAGATTCTCCTTTTGTAATGACCCCATCTACCGCAATTTTCATACCAGGTTTACAAATCAAAGTATCGCCAATTTTTACTTCATCAATTGTCGTTTCTACTTCTTCATTTTCTTTTTTTAGTAAAGCCTTATCTGGCGTAATTTGTACTAATTCTTTAATCGCGTCTTTGGCTTTTTCTTTGCTATTTGAGTCAATCACACGTCCTAATTTCACAAAGAAGATCACCATCACACAAGACTCGAAATAAAGGTGTTCTACGGCCACACCTTGACCTAAAAACAACTGTATTAAATGATAAAGACTATAAAGGAAACTTGCAAGTACTCCAATGCTTACTAACGTATCCATGTTAAAAGACGCGTGAATAAAACTTTGGAATCCTTTTTTTATAATGTCTCGACCATAATATAAAAAAATAATAGCAAAACAAAGTAAGGTCACTCCGTAAATCTTTGGGTGATAATGCATACTAAAGATTGGAATTTCTGGTAATCCAAGCATATGTGCCATCGAAATATAAAAGACAAATAATGCTAAAATGCCAAAGACAATCAAAGACTTTGTTTTTTTCTTACCCTTTTTCGCTTCTGCTTTCTCGTCATATACCCCAGGACTATCATATCCAGCTTCCCTCACAAAACGAACTAAATCCTCGATCGTTAAATTATCTTCATAGGTAATCGTCCCTAAAGCCATGACTAAATTGACACTTGCATCGTATACGCCTTTTTGTTTTTTTAAATAATGCTCAATACTAGAAGAACAAGCACTACAACTCATGCCTTCAATTTTTAAGATAACCTTTTTCATAGCTCCTCACTATTTCAAGATTTTAAACAAACTCATAATTTCTTCTACTGCTTTTGGATCATTATTTTTAATTTTTTCAGTCATACAAGTATCTAAATGACTTTTTAAGATTTCTTTTTCTAAACTTCTTAGAGAATTTACAACCGCGGCCATTTGCATAAGGATGTCATCACAATAACGATCTTCTAAAATCATTTCTTTGACTCCTCTTACCTGTCCTTCGATCACACTTAAGCGATTCGTGTATCTTTTTTTCTCTTCTACCGTTCTTGGTGTTTCTTTTCTCTTTCCATTTTCTTTTTCCATAATTAAATCACATTCCTTTCTTCGGCCTTTCAGTCCTT
>DVHP01000109.1 GCA_018711945.1 Candidatus Ventrenecus avicola | reverse complement strand
CGATAGTGATAAGCGAAAATAGGTAGTTGCCAATTTTTTTTTTTCTTAAAATTTATGTGATACAATATTTTAATCTTATTCATGCATCATTATAAAACTCCATTACTACTACTTAAACTTAAACAACTACTTAACTTTATCAATAAAAATTCTTTAACAAATATGAATAAGATAAAAATGAAATATCACTAACAACATGGGACTTGTAAAAAGTCTTTTTTTTGTCAAATAAATTACTTATTCTTGCAAATAAGACTAGCCTATATTAAAATGAGAATAGGTGAGGAAAATGAATTATAAAATAACAACAAAAGATGAGATGGATACGCTAGAATTAGCGCAAAATATTGAAAGCGAAAAATTTCCTGATATGGTTATTTGCTTAATTGGTGAACTTGGTAGTGGCAAAACTGTTTTCGTAAAAGGGTTTGCCCAAGCTCTAGGGATTAATGAAACCATTACGTCTCCAACATTCAATATTGTCAAAGAATACATTAGTGGAGAACTACCTTTATACCACATGGATGTATATCGTCTTGAGGATCATAAAGATAATATTGGTTTAACAGACTATTTTTACAAAGGTGGCGTAACCATCATTGAATGGGCAGATATGATCGAAGATGAATTGCCAGAAGAACGCCTAGATATTCGTTTCCGAGTAGTAGATGAAAATACGCGTGTGTTAACATTTATTCCACATGGAAAATCTTATGAGGATTTATGTGATTCAGTCCTATAATTTTTTAGGGACTTTTTATTTGACAAACAAAAGAGAAATAGATATACTACAAAAACAAGGGAAGTGTAATATGATAACATTATGGATAGATACTCATGATATTTCATTAGAACTACTATTATTAAAAGATGATGTCTTATTAGATAAAATAACAAAAAATGAAACTTTAAATCACAGTACAATTTGTATTCCTACGTTGATAGAACTATTAAAAAGAAATCAACTTGATATTCATGATATAGACGATATCATCGTGATTAATGGCCCAGGATCATTTACTGGAGTACGAATAGGCGTTACAATTGCAAAAACATTAGCATATACACTAAATATTCCAATCCGAACTACAACCAGTTTAGAAGTACTTTTAAAGGACGAAACATCTAAAAATGAGGAATTTATTGGGATGGAAGAAAAAAACGGCTATTACGTTGGAAAAGTGGCTAAAAATGAGATTGCAGATTATCAATACATTAAAAGAAAAGATTTTTCAGAATGGAATAAGACACATAGTATTATCTTTCCAAAAACAATAGATTATGAATGGTCATCGAAACAAATTCATAAAAAGAAACCAATTTCCCCACATTCTGTAAACCCATTTTATGTGAAGAAAATTGAGGTGGAACAATGATAAGAGAAATAGAAAACAAAGATTACGAAAAAATCTATGAATTAGGAAAAGAGCTACACGAAAATTTTAAAAGTCTTTATCCACTAGATAAAATTACTCAAACGGACTACATTCATTTACTAGTATACGAGAAAAATGAAGAAATTGTGGGATTTTTAACATATACAGAATTGCATAATACGGTGGATATTCTCGATTTAGTAGTGGACGCACTCCATCGTCGTAAAAAAATAGCAACAGCACTAATAGATTACATGATTACAAACATTAACCCTACAAGTACTATCTATTTAGAAGTTTCCGTAGAAAACCAAGCAGCCATAGATTTATACGAAAAATTCGGATTTGTGAAAATTCACACAAGAAAAAAATATTATGGAACAGAAGATGCTTACGTGATGGAAAGAGTGAGTGAAAATGAATGATATTTACATACTTGCAATTGAGACCAGTTGCGATGAAACTTCCATGGCTATTATAAAAAATGGTCGTGAAGTAGATTCATTAACCGTTTTAACACAAATGGACACTCATGCAAACTTTGGAGGAGTTGTTCCCGAAATCGCAAGCCGTATGCACACAGAAAATATTACTATGGTATTAGAAGAAACTTTAAGAAAATCAAAAGTAACTATGGAAAATATTTCTGCCATTGCAGTAACTTATGCTCCAGGATTATTAGGAAGCTTATTAGTAGGAATAGAATGCGCAAAAACCTTATCCCTAGTGTATAATAAACCATTAATCGCAGTAAACCATACGATGGGACACATCTATGCAAATAATATCGAACATGAAATTGTATATCCTACACTAGCACTCATTGTAAGTGGTGGACATACCGACATGTTAATTTTAAAAAACGAAACCGACATGGAAGTTTTAGGAAGTACGATGGATGATTCTATCGGAGAAGTATATGACAAAGTTGCTAGAGTGTTAGGAATGCCCTATCCAGGTGGTCCTCAAATAGATAAGGCAGCATTAAAAGGAAAAGACACTTATCCACTTCCGAAGCCAATGAATGATGACTCGTATAACTTTAGTTACAGTGGGTTAAAAAGCTATATCATTAATTTAGTACATAATGAGCAACAAAGGGGAAATGAAATAAGAACTTCAGACCTTGCTTGTTCTTTTCAAAAAACAGCAGTAGAAGAACTAACTAGAAAAGTAGATCTTGCCTTAAAAAATACAGGTATAAAAAATATGATTTTAGCAGGAGGCGTCTCAGCTAATAAATATTTAAGAGAAGAAATGAAAAAAACATGCGAAAAAAATAACGCTACATTCTATGTACCAAATATCCTTTATTGCACAGACAATGCAGCGATGATTGGATGTGCTGCTTATCCACTTTATAAATCTAAGATTTTTGCAAATTACACTTTAAATGCTAAAAGCAGCGAAAATATTAAAACTTATATTGAAAATAAAGAAAACTAGTTATCCACACTAGTTTTTTTCATCTTTTTCTTTCATAAACTGTTCATAACCTTGAAATAAATCACGAATATCAATATGATACTTTTGAGAAATCGCATATAAAGTATCTAAAGAAATACCTGTTTTAACAGAACTTTCAATTTGTGAAATAAAACCGCGACTCATATCTAATTTTTCGGCAAACACTTCCTGACTTTCATGGTGCTCCCTACGAATTCTCTTAATATTTTTACCAATCAAATTATAAAAGTCATAGATATCCTGCATACACAATCAACCTCATAATAATTCTATCCAAAAAAAGTTTTTATTACTGCTAGTTAAAAACTAGCAAAAACATTTAAAATATGATATGATAAAAACAGAAAGTAGGATTAGAATGAAAAAGAAAATATTAATTGTGTTAGGAATATGTATAGGAATATGCATATTATTAGGAGCAAGTTACGCAATATGGAGAGTAACACTAAATCAAACGGGAACAAATAGAATTGTCGCAAGTTGTTTAAATCTAACATTAACCCAAGAAGAAAATGCCATAAACTTACAAAATGCATATCCGATTTATGATGAAGAGGGAAGAACTCTTACCCCATATTCTTTTACCATTACCAATACTTGTGATATCTTTACAAGCTATGTTGTACAATTAGAAATGTCAAGTAGTAGTACTTTGCCAACAAAGTATATAAGAGCAATGGTAAATAATGAACAAATTTTAAACTTAAATGAATATGAAGAAAGTACAGATTATGTAAATTCTGGTACTACAGAAGCAAGAATATTAGCAAGAGGATCCCTTGGAAATGGAGATAGTGAAGACTATACTTTAAGATTATGGATAGATAGTGATGTGGATCAATTTACTACTGATGCGATTGGTAAAACACTAAGTGCAAGAATTACAATAACAGGAGTACCAAGCATCTACAGTCCAGTAGAAAATGGAATCACAACTTTGCATGATGCCATACTAGCAAACGAATATCAAGTAACAGATATTCAAACAGCCATTGATAAAATAAACGCCAAACAAACACCAGATTTCACAAAAACAGCCCCAATCATTAACTGGCAAGAAACGAGTACAACTAATACAACGGAAACAACAATTGGCACAGCTGCAAGAAAAGAAGATATCGGAAGTGGATTAGATTATGCATCCGAACTAGATGAAACAGATGCGGTGGTAGCATTTTCTAACACATATACTTTTGATTCAGAAACAGGAAGATATTATCTTGGTGATTTGATTTATCAAAACCCGAGTACGATTAATTTTTCTGATGGGAATTACTATATGTGCAGTTCGATTGCAAGTGTAACCTCACTTGGAAAACTAAGCGTCTATCATAATACCGATTGTGTAACAATGTATCGAATAGGAAGTTTAACGAGTGCAGAAGAAACAACCGTATCAGGAAGTGATGGCATAACCTATCCAGTCACAAGCTATACATTTCAAATAGCCGAAACATACACTCAAGTAGAACTTGAAAGCGATAAATCAGATAAGGGATTGTACGCAGCACAAGATGACTATGGAACAAGTTATTATTATCGAGGAAGTGTGAACAACAACTACGTTTCTTTTGCCGGATATTACTGGCAAATCATCAGAATCAATGGAGATGGAAGTGTGAGACTACTATATGCAGGAACAACTCCGGATGCAACAGGTTCAAGTGCTACAATAGGAAATAGTGCATTTAACATAAAGCCGAACTTACCTCTTTATGTGGGATATATGTATGGAGATATTAATGGAACAACTTTAGAAGAAGTGAATGCAAATACGAATGATTCTGCAATAAAAACATATTTAGAGACATGGTATCAAGAACATTTAAGTAATTATGCTAGTTACATAGCAGACAGTGGATTCTGTAATGATAGAACGTTATCTACAAGAGATAATAATGGAGATGGAATCAATGCTAGTATTTCTACCTATTATGCATGTCATGAAAGGTAT
>DVHP01000108.1 GCA_018711945.1 Candidatus Ventrenecus avicola | reverse complement strand
ACATTACAATTCCTACAATAATAATTTTTTTATTACTTGTTTTTTTAACAAGTTGTTCACTATTTTTTTTCATCATAACCTCACTATCTCTCCATAATTCATCGGAAATCCCATTCGATCAAATACTTTTTCAACAGATATAGACTTTAAACGATCTGCTAAAATCTGAATTTCATATTCAATCTCGCTCATTAACAAGAAAAAATCTTCTTTTCTAAGCATCTGTTTTAAAATGATAATAACAGCAAACAAATCATTCTTACCATAAATATATTCATCATTTACCTTTGGTATTTGTAACTCTTCATGAAACTTTGTATCATCAATACTTCGTTGAGCTTTATGATCATACAAAATATCTTCATGAGCACATAGATTTCGGAAATTAGCTAAAATTGGTAAATAAACAATCAAATTTTCTCTCGTTACCCCAAAATCTCTAGCAATATTTTCCTGATCTTCAACCTTTAATATCTGATAAAGCTCACTGACAATACCAAAAGATAATACTTTTACTGCAATCCATAATGGAACATATCCATATTTTTTTGTATAGTGAAGAGTTGCTTGATGTTGATTTCCATTTACTCGAATCTGACGTTTCATTTTTCGAAGCAAATCATCAATCTGTTTTTTTCTCTTTCGATCACTCACAAAATTCTTAGGATCTAAATACTCATCTTCACGAATTCCGTATTTTCCAGACAAATTATATGCAGTAATACTCTTAATATTATTTTCAATGATGAGTAAATTCTTAAAAAGAATGTTACGTACGCGCCGATCAAATTGAAACATGGAATATAGCTCTTCAAATGTTGTTCCTGGTAAAAACATCTTATTAGTAATGCTTTCCATAAAAAGAAGTCTATATCCACTAATGAAAAAGTAATTTTCTCGAAGTAAGATATCTTTTGTCTCTTCTTCATCATTAATAATTAAACCTTTACTTTGTAATATGCATACTTGCTCATCCAGTGTCTTAAAAACTTTTGTCATACCTTGGACACCCCATATTCTAAAACAATTATATCACAAAGCACAAGAATATAATAGTTAGAAATGTTGTCAAAATAGTTATAATTATGTGAAAAATGAGTGAAAATAAAGTATAATAATATATGGAGGTTATTCTATGCCATCAATCGTTACACATCATTACTTTGCCAAAGATATTTTAAACAAATTAAATAACGAAACAAAACAAACATTTCAAAATTCATACTCTATTTTTCTCATCTTTGCCCAAAGTTTTGATAACTTATTTTATTACAAATTATTAACGCCATGGCTTGGCAAAAAAGAAAGAACTTTAGGTTATGATGCTCAAAAAATAAAAGTAAATCTTTACTTTGAAAACATAATAAATGAAATAGAAAAAAAGCCTACTTCTAATAATCTAGCCTATCTTTATGGATCTTACTGCCATTATATTTTAGACAGCACCTGCCATCCCTTCGTAATTTATCAAGCAGGGGACGAAGAAAAAGACAAAAAATACAATGGATTACACGAAAAAATAGAAGTAAATATTGATGCTCAAATATACAAGAAAAAAACAGGCAAGAACTTAAAAGATGTCCAAATAGCAAATATGCTTTTACCAAAAGAAAAGTTTTCAAATGAATTAAAAGAAACTTTAACAAATACTTTCAAAAATACATTTCAAATAGATAACATGGGACCTATCTATGAAAAAAGTGTTGCCATGGGAAACTTTTTATTAAAATATGCTGTCACAGATCGAACAGGAATCAAAAAAACTTTATACAAAATGCGAGATTTTATTTGTCGTCACAAAAAATATCAATACCTAAGTTTTCATGTAACAAAATTAATCCCAGAATACTTAAACGAACCAAAACAAACCTGGGTATATCCAGTAGACAACACAATGATTCATAACGAATCTTTTCAAGAACTATACGAACAGGCACTAACAAAAACAATTGAATTGATTACTTTAACAGAAAAATATCTAAAAAACCAAATCACTAAAAAAGAGCTACTCGCCCACATCGGCAATAACTCCTATGTTACTGGAATAGATTGTAACAAAAAACAAACCATGAATTACTTTAAGTTTTAAGACTTTCAAAACTTTCTGCCACATATTTAGCAAATTCTTTCAAGTAATTATCATCAAGTAATTTACTCCGTTCATTAGCATTAGACAAAAAACCACATTCAACCAAAACTCCTGGAACATTTAACTTCGAATACATATAGATTGTATTCGATATTTTTTTGACTTCTCTTGTTCCATTTAATTTAGAATTCAAATATTCTTGCAAATGTAGAGCAATCTTTTGATTTTCATCTAAGACACTAGAGTAAAACACTTGAGGCCCAGAATAATTAGAAGAAGACAAATAATTTAAATGTATTGATAAATAATAAGTAGCATTACTATGATTAATCATTTTAATTCGATGGTCAAAATCACTTTTCTTGCGGTATAAAGCATTAGGAGTACCTAAATCATAATCACCAGAACGTGTCAAAATAACATTAGCACCTAACTGTTCTAACTCATTTTTCAAAGTAAAAGTTATTTTTAAATTAATATCTTTCTCATAGATTTCTCCTACAACAGTCCCCGGGTCTACTCCTCCGTGTCCAGCATCCAAAACAAACACTTGTCCCGATAAGGGAGAATCAGCCGAAACAGATAAATTAGCAAACAAAGACACAAGAATAGCAAACACCAAAAAACAAATAAAATTATTTTTCATATTACACTATATTCAAAATCAAAAAGAAAAAAACTCATAAACACAAAGTTTATGAGGATAAAGAAAACATATTCGTTAACGTTTACTAAATTGTGGAGCACGACGAGCTTTTTTAAGACCGTATTTTTTACGTTCTTTCACTCTTGGGTCTCTTGTAATCATTCCTGCTGGTTTTAAGATTTTACGATAAGCAGTATCAGCTGTTTGATCTGTATTAGCATCAAATAACAATAATGCTCTTGTAATTCCTAAACGAATAGCGCCAGCTTGTCCAGCATATCCGCCACCCTTAACATTGACAGTAATGTCGAAACGATTCTCATTATTTGTTAAAGTAAGTGGTTGTTTTAAATCTAAAACTAAAATTTTATCAGGCATGTATTCGTTTACATCAACACCATTAATAGTAATGTTTCCAGTACCACTTGTTAATGTAACTTGAGCAACAGCTCTTTTTCTTCTACCTGTAGCTTTCCAACTTTGTTTTGCCATAACGTCCTCCTTACATTACCTTTAATTCTATAGGTTTTTGTGCTTGATGTTTATGGTCAGATCCACGATACACAAACAACTTTTTACCCATTTGTCTGCCAAGGCGTCCATGAGGCATCATACCTTTAACAGCTCTTTCCATCATTTCTTCAGGATAATTTTGAATCATTTCTTTTGCATTACGTTCTCTAAGTCCTCCTGGATAACCAGAGTGATTATAATACATCTTATCTTCTAGTTTATTTCCAGTTAACTTCACTTTGTCAGCATTCACAATGATTACATAGTCTCCACAATCAACACTTGGAGTATAAGTAGGTTTATGTTTACCACGTAAAACACTAGCAGCCTTACTAGCAACACGACCTAATGAAATACCTTCAGCATCAATTACATACCATTTACGTTCAACGTTTTCTTTTTTCTGTAAAAATGTACTCATTTTTAAAATCCTTTCATTCTTCTCTCCTGTCCTTCGCTTTCCCAAGGCAAAATCCATTCAAGATAAATAAAATGTACCGATTAAAATTATATGCGAAGAAACGCCTAATGTCAAACAAAAAAACACACTTTTACATGTTTTTTCACTCTAAAAAGTTTAATACTCTATTTTTGTAAGATAAAGTCCTTGTGGAGGTACAATAGAAAATTGCTTTTTAGATAAACTTGCCAAAGCATCTTGTACTTCTTTTATATCTGCTCGACCACTACCAACATCCATAATCGCTCCAACGATAGAACGAACCATATAACGATAAAAACTCTTTGCTTCTAAAGTAAATAAAAGATAGTCCCCTTCTTCCTTAATTTCTAAAGAAAAAATTTCTGAATCATAGTTTTCCCTTTCTCCGCTCACAAAATTATGAAAACTATGAGCTCCCAAAAACACCTTAGAACACTCTCTCATCTTATCCAAGTCTAACTTTTGATTATAAGAATAAGTATAGTCTTCCAAAAAGGGATATTTTTCACCTCGATAAACTTTATAAACATACGTTTTTTTCCGTACAGAATGCCGTGCATGAAAATCCGGAGAAACGACCTCCAATTCCCGAACAGCAATATACTTCGAAAGCATTCGATTAAGAACATACTTTAATTTACTAACAGAAATATCTAAATCAAAATCAAAGTGAATACATTGATCAAGTGCATGAACCCCTCGATCGGTTCGACCAGCTCCCTTAATCTTCACCTCGTGATGAGCCAAAATACTTAGCACATGCTCAATTTCATTTTGGACACCTCGCCCATTTTTTAATCTTTGAAACCCTTCAAAATGACTCCCATCATAACTAATTCTCGCGAAATATCTCATTGCACACCTCTATAAATGGCCTTCAATGTTTCATTAAATGTAACATCATGATCAATCACATGACCCTTACTTTCAAAAAACTTCACTAATTCAACAGTATAAGGCATCTCTACATATTGATAAATTTCATCGTTATAAAAGTCCGTAATCAATTTATACTTACCATTTTTTGTAAACAAATAAAATTTAGAAACTGTTTCACAAACAAAATTCATATCATTTTCAATCAGAATAATAGAAATACCTTTCTTATACATTAAATTCCGAAAAAAACGTTTAAAATATTCTTTCTCACTATAAATCAAATCTTCAAAAAAATATTCACAAATAATCACTTTAGAAGAAAGAAGCAACACTAGAGCCAATTGCATCTTCTTTAATTCAGAATGCGTTAACTGATTTAAAAATACGGTATGCAAACTACTTTTTAACTTTACCAATTGTAAAGCTTGCATAATCTTAGTATCGCTTGCCTTTACTTTCGATTTTAAATAATCCAAAACACTAATTTTATCGGTAAATTTTCTATCCAAAACATATCCTGAGGAAGAATCATTATGAACCCCTTTTATCTTACTTGGAAAATTTACTAAAATAGAAAAAGTATCCTCTAAAACAAATTCACTCATTTTAATGGCCATAACTTATCCTCCAATTCTTCTTTTGATAGACAAATATCTTTTAAAAGTCCATAATAACCGAGTTGTCTAGACATATTAACATAAAAAGGAATAGAAAAACCAAGTAACTTCATCAATTTTTCTTCTTTCAAAACTAACATGGTCTTCCCTTCCATCGCCACATTATTATTTTTTAAAACAATCAAATAATCAAAATAAACAGTATCTTCGATATCATTCGTTACATAAAAAATCAAAATATGTTGTTCTTTCAAAAAACGAAACAATAACATTCTTTCTTTTCTAGACAACAACCAATGTAAGTCCTCACAAAAGAAAAAATCAGGAAAACTTAAAATTTTTAAAACAATTGCATACTTATACTGAAAAGACTTAGTAGGCTCTAAAAACTTTTCTAAAAATGTTTGAACATTTTTATCCAATTGAGAATAGGAAACTTCTTCCTTCCAATTTCCACAAGTTCTTGTTTCTCCAAAATAAAAAGCAACATTTCCAAGATAATTTTTATTTTTTACAAGTTCTTTTAATAACAAAGATTTCCCAGAACCACTTTCTCCAAGCACACAAGTAGACTCATGTAAATCAACAGAAAAATTGGCAAGAATAGTCTTGTCCTGAATTTTCAAATCAAAATTGTCTATATTCCAATACTTATTCATAATACCACTGTTATTATTTTAAAATAAATAGAAAAAAAAAGAAAGCCCAATTTAGCTTTCTCCGTTCTCATCCGGTACTTTAATAATATATTCTCCTGGTAAAGAATACATATATTTCTCCCTAGCATACCTTGCAACATAATCTGAATCATGTAACTTAGTAACTTCACTTGTTAAACTTTCTTCTTCATCTAATAACTCATTGTAATATGTAGTTAAGGATGCAATCTGTTGTTTATTATCCATGATTTGCATCCAATCACGAAATACAGAGGCAAACGAAAAACCAGTGATACCTAAAAACACTATCGATAATACAATAAAACGTTTTCTAGCTTTTTTAGAACCTTTCTTTTTCAATTTCCATCACCTATATTTACTACTATCAAAGATTATAACATTAGTGATGGAATTTTTCTAGTTTACTTTGGATTATTTTGGTAACTTGACATATTTATGTAAAATAAGTTCCGCTAAAAATCCTAAAAAAACAAAAATTAAAAAATAAATATGAATTATCCCTTGGTTAATATGATACATAATAATAACATACCCTAAAACAACATCGATCATAAACAAAATAGTCGATAAATATTTCATAATAATGGAATTAGGAAGAAGAATATGAAAATGCCAACGCGTCAAAAGAGAAAACAAAATACCATACAGAAAAGAAACGAAAAAAGAAAAAAGCTGAACTCTAACACTCATTACTTAAATAATTTAGCCATAAAGCTTTCCTCTTTGGCTTTTCCTTGATTCTTTTCTAAATACTGATAACTATTAATCTTTCCTTTAATTCGAACGTTTCCATCATGTGTATCCAAGGTTAATATTTCAAGTCCACCCCCCTTTAAAAGCAAAACTCCCATAGTAGTTTCCATCAAAAATTCTTCATGATCAAAACTATTTATTTTCTTAACACCAGAAATATGAATCTCTCTACGATCAATAATCTTAACTTCATGATTACTAGGAATTAATTCGATATTTGCTTGTTCCATGATTATCACCTAACTCATCTTATTCCAAAATAAAAAAAAATAGAACTTATTGGAACTCATGACGAGCTTTTTTAAGTTCTATCTTATCGCCCAAAATACGATTATACTCTAAAAGTTCATCTTCACTTTTTAAAGAAAGAACATTACAATTATTTCCATATTGAGAATTTTTTACAATTTCAAGGCGAATATTATTTCTTTCCCAAATATAAGGAGAATCACTCCCAAGACTTAGAACATCGGTATTTGCAAAAAACAAATATTTTGCTTCCTGCTTATCTAAAATTTTACAAATAGAAGTATCACAAAAAAACATTACAGATCTCAACAAACACATAAGGGCATCATACTCTTGAAAATATTGATGTAATTGAAAATGACTCATAATAAATTGAAATAAGAATTTTAAATAGTGAGGATCAAAGCGAATCCAGAGAAAAACACGTTCATCGAAATCAACATGAAACGATATTTCACAAAAATCTATAGAATATAAACATTCTCTTAATAATTTACAAATTGAAAAAAGAGTATTTTTACTGGCCTCATCTACCAGAAAAGTGATACAATGCCCTCCAAAAATAACAGCATTTAATTCATGTTCCAAACACCAATTCAAAAAATGTTGACGAATATCATCTTTTTCGATATAAGAATCTATATTCAAAATAAATCCCCCCCAGTCAAAAAAAATTCTAGTCTCCTAGAATTTTATTCTTCAGAATCTTTGTTATATTCTTCTAAAATTGCATCAGTAAATTCTTTACGAACATCTGGATTGATTGGATGACAAACGTCTCTATACTCACCAGTTGCAGTTTTTCTGCTAGGCATAGCAATAAATAAACCGTTGTCTCCTTCAATAATTCTGATATCATGAATTGCAAATGCATCATCAATTAATACAGACGCAATTCCTCTCAAACGAGAATTTTCTTTCGTAATTTTACGAACACTAACAGATGTAATTTTCATCATCTACACTCCTATTCTTGAAAGTTATGATTAACTTCTATTCATATTTTAAAACATGTTGCAACATAATTCAAGCATTTTACACTAATTTTACAACAACATCACCAATTATCACATCAGCAAAGTTAAAACTTTTTTCTACGCCATCAATAAGTACTGTAAAAACATATGGATATACCCCCGATACAACCCCGTGATATTCATTATTTTTATTACGCATTCCATAAACGTGTATAGACACATTTTTATTTAAATAGCTTCCGATTCTTTCACGCACTATATCTAAATTCATACATTCTCCTTTCTATCTAGGAAACCCAACATACATCATTCCATTACTAATAATTCCTCCCATGCCATTAGCTCCATACTTCGTTTTTTCTAACAACGAAACTAAATCAATCTCTTTATTTCGTTCACTCATAGCCAACACCGTCGCAATAATCGCCGGATCTAAAGCATGAATATTAATTCGTTTTGGAGAACTAGCAAAATTCGCACCAGCTTTAATAAGTTCTTCATAATTACTTTGACAAGCTCCAGCAATAATCACTAACTTTTCATGACTTTTCTCTACCTTACGTGCTTCCTTAACAGCCTTCACAAAATATTCAGTATTTCGATAATTCTTAATATCGGCTATTCCACCCTTCTTAGGATAATAAGCATCATGCCCTGTTATAATTACAATATCAGGTTGATAATCAATCAGTAAAGATTTAATTTGTTTAGGAACTTCGCTTTCTTCTAATTTTTTACCAACTGCCATTACTCGATTTTTTTTATAAAATTTCATACAACGTTCCAAATAATCCCCGTCGGCATCAATATGCAAAACCTTACCCGGAAGATAAAAAAAATCGCCCCGTGTCAAATCCTCATCAATGATAACTTCATCTTCATCGGTAGCTCTATCTTCCTCTACAAAAAGCTCTAAATCTTCTAAAGGAGCATCAGCATATAAACGAACTTGTACCCCTTTTAGGTAAGCTACTTCTCCTTTGATATTTAATATTTTAAAGACAACATCATGTTGATAGCTCTTTCTCGTTACCAAATCCCCAATATGAAATACCATAAGCTTCACCTAAAAAATTATATGAAAAAAAAATTAGTTTATCACTAACTTTTTTGAAACACTTCTAAAAATAATTCTACAAACACTTCATAAGATAACTCTTCTGCTCGCACACTTTCAGAAAAATCTTCTTTTTGAAGTACCGGTAAAATTCTATTCCAATCATACATTTTCAAATTATTTCTTAAAGTCTTTCTCTTCTGCGAAAAACACTGTTTTAAAAAAGATTGAAATGCAGGTATATCTAACGAAACAATGTTTTCCTTACGCACAAATTGAACCACAGAACTCGTAACTTTTGGTGGTGGATTAAATGCGTGAGCAGGCACATCAAAAAGTTTTTTTGCTTCAAAGAAATGCTTTAAATATACTGTAAAATAACCATAATCTTTACTCTTTGGAGTAGCAGTAAATCGCAAAGCAACTTCTTTTTGAACTAATAAAGTCATTCCATCTATGAAAATTCCACTTTGCAAAACATGTTCAATAATTGGTGTCGTAATATAATAAGGAATATTGGCTATTACATAAATATGTCGATACTTTTTTGTAATATCATCTACTAAATTTCGTTCTAAAAAATCAGCAAAAATAATTTTAGTAGTAGAGTTTTCATATGGTAACAAAAAAGATGCCATCCTCTCATCTACTTCATAACACAACAAGTCAGCAGAAGTTTGAAACAAATACTTTGTTAAAGCTCCTTTACCAGACCCTATTTCAATAACCAGATCTCCTTCTTCCAAAGGAAAACTATTTGCAATCTTTTTTAATATATTCTCATCTTTCAAAAAATTTTGTCCTAAACTCTTTCTAGCCTTTACATTGTCCATAATTAAATCACATTCCTTTCTTCGGCCTTTCAGTCCTT
>DVHP01000010.1 GCA_018711945.1 Candidatus Ventrenecus avicola | reverse complement strand
AGGACTGAAAGGCCGAAGAAAGGAATGTGATTTACTTATGGAGAAAACAAAACCGTTTGAAATATCCTATCAAATGTTTGAAAAAGCATTTGAAAGAGTGAAAGCAAATAAGGGAAGCTATGGGATAGATGAACAAACTATTCAGGAATATGAAGAAAACTTGCAAGTTAATCTTTATAAACTATGGAATAGAATGTCATCAGGTACATATTTTCCTAAACCAGTAAAAGCAGTAGCTATACCAAAGAAAAATGGTGGAACAAGAATACTTGGAATACCAACGGTAGAAGATAGAGTAGCTCAAATGGTAGCAAAGATATACTTTGAACCAAATGTTGAGAGAATATTTTGCGAAGAAAGCTATGGTTACAGACCGAACAAATCAGCAATAGAAGCAGTTGGTAGAGCGAGAGAAAATTGTTGGAGAAAAGACTGGGTAGTAGACTTTGATATCAAAGGACTATTTGATAATATTAGACATGATTATCTAATGAAATTAGTCAAAATGCATACTAAAGAGAAATGGATAATATTATACATTGAAAGATGGCTAAAAACACCATTTCAAATGTCAGATGGTACATTACAGGAAAGAACAGCAGGAACGCCACAAGGGGGAGTAATAAGTCCGATTCTTGCAAATTTATTTCTGCATTATGCGTTTGACAAATACATGAAGCAACAATTTCCGACAATTTCGTTTGAAAGATATGCTGATGATGGAGTGGCACATTGTGTATCGTTAAAACAAGCAAAATATTTAATCAAAAAGCTGGATGAAAGATTTAAACAATGTGGATTAGAACTCAACTTAGAGAAAACAAAGATAGTATATTGCAAGGATAGTGATAGGCAATCCAATTATGAAAATATTTCATTTGATTTCTTAGGATACACATTTAGACCAAGAGGAGCCAAGAACAAACAAGGTAAGATTTTTACAAATTTCTTACCAGCGATGAGTGACAAGGCTCAAAAATCGATAAGAAAAGAAATGAAAAGTTGGAAGTTGCAACTTAAAAGTGATAAAAATATCCTTGATATATCCTTAATGTTTAATAGTAAAATTCAAGGTTGGATAAATTATTATTCACACTTCTATAAATCAGAGGTAAATAAAGTACTTAAATACTTTAATAAGTGCCTTGTGAGGTGGGTAAGAAGAAAGTATAAGAAGAGAAACTCCAATAAAAGGGCTAAAGCTTGGCTACTACAAATAGCAAAAAGAGAGCCAAAATTATTTGCACACTGGAAAATAGGAATATTGCCTACGGCATGATAACTGGGAGCCGTATGAGCCGAGAGGTTCACGTACGGTTCTGAGAGAGGCTTGAGGGGAAGTTCCTCTTGCCTACTTACTGTCTCATCGTGGTAAAAAGTGAGAAAGCAGCAAATCGTGTGATGCAATCAGTCACTAGATATAGGGAGTTTCCAAAAATAAAAGTTACAATTAAGGAGTAATAAGCACACTCCATTTTTTTATACCTTCGGTTCTGGCAAGATACTTTTCTTCTAATTTTTTCATTTCTTTTTTATCAATTGTTAATCCCTTTTCATACTTCACTTCTTTTAATTTTGTAATTGATTTTACACCTTTCCATGTTAAATTTTTCATGAAGTTGAGACAAATTTCTTTTGCCTCTAATAAAAATCCATTCCATATCTTTTCTAATCTTGCCCATAACCTTTCTACTGGATTGTATTTAGAATGATAAGGTGGATAATATACCAGTTCTATTTGAATCTTATATTTCTCTGCTATATGGATTAATCCTGATAAGAATACAGTTCTTACGCCACTGTTATCCGGTCCATTATCTAATAATATGATGACTTTATCAATCCTTTTGTTTAAACATTGTTCTTTCAAAACTTCTTCAATGCAATCTACCAAATCTAACGAGGTAGGTTTTGAAGTGTAATTGAAAAAATAAGGAGTATTGTTCTTTAAATCAAGAATGCCAACCGGAATCATACAATCATTTGTGAGTTCATGGTCTACCGCTTCTATTTGAATCCTGTTCCTTCCATCTCTAGAAAATGGCCCTATTAACACTTTATCTTTTGTATCCATTGATATCATCATAACCCGATTGTTTAAAAATCCTTCTTCTTTTTTCTTTCTGACATTCTCAAAGATAGCATCTGTTTCCTCGATTTTTTTAAGAGGTTTTGTCTTTTTTACTTTTTTGAGTCCGTATCCCATACGATTTAAAATGTTATTTAATGAACTATTTGAAAAGTTACGTTCTTGATATTTCCCTGTTTCTATTAATTGCCTTTTTATTTCTTTTACAGTCATATTCACATACTGTTTTTCTGATTTGAATTTTGGATCTACGGATAAACTGTTTTCCATGATTTTCTTAATATCACTCTCTAAATCAGAATATTTATCAGTAAGTCTTTTTCTACCTCTAAATTCTAGCTTAGTTTGTTCTATGTAGCCTTCTTTCACAAAACAAGAACATTGTTTCACATATTTTCTTGAACAACCTAAAACTCTAGCTACAGCAGAGATACATCTACCGTCTACATCTAATACTAAACTTCCTATCATTTTCTTTTTAGAAATCTTATTTTTTTCATTTTTAATATTATTTATTTGATTTTTGTACATTTTTTCTAATTTTTCTGATATACTCATATTGACAACAACCTCTTTTTATTTTTTATTTTTGGTTAATATGATTTTATCATATATTTAAGGTTGTTGTCTTTTTTATGAATTTAAAATTGTAACTTTTATTTTTGGAAAGTCCCTATAAAGCATAATGTTGATTTCCCTTTGTATTATAATTGTAAAAGTCAATGTATTTCTCGCTCGGCCAATTATAGCCATCCACTACTTCTGTTAAGCTAGTCGTATCGTCTAAGCAAACTTCATCATCCCCTTTATATGAACAACCAAGTGGCCCATTAAATCCCGAATTTTTTGTGCCACTAGCGCCACTTATAGGATCTCCATTTTTATCCATTATAACTCCCATTACGTAATCCCACGAACCTCCAGCCATGTCAAATACACCTGTAATATTTCCTGTAGTACTTGCCAAAACACTATTGGGGTATGCACTATTACACGTGTAATCGTTGCAAGACGTAACTGTATTTTCATTTGCTTGATATCCAGTTATAAAATCTGAATTGTTATTTTGTCTTACACTTGGAATTGAACCATTTATGCTGTGTTGTAAATAAGCTACAGCTCCCCATTCTGTATTTTTCATCATATGAGAGTCCAAGTTTCTTTGATAATCATAACTTGTATAGAATGCATTGGCTATTTGAATACTTCTCCAACTATAAACGTTTGGTTTAATTTGTATCTGACTAGCATTTCTTACATTTTGCTCGGCTTCGGTTACAGTTGTTGCTCCCTCATATCCTGTTTCAAATTTTCCGACCCAAAATCCGGTACTTGGAATACTTAAGAACGCTGGATGCGTCATGTAGTCTCCTACTCGGCAGTTACCACTTGCTCCTGACTCCATTGGTGTCGTGCATTCTCCTGAAACAGAATCACTCGTATTATAATCTCCAAAGATCACTGGTATTTCATGGATTTTGTTTGTGTCAATTTCAGTCATACTATCGTAAAGTCCTAAATCCCATAATTGATATCTGTATTTTGGTATCCAGACAAAGTAACTTTCTATATTCTCTTCTGGGATAATATCTCCTGATGCATAAGTCTTTGTTTCATCAAATAGTATCACGGCATTGGCCCACTGTTTAGTCTCATAATCATACCACTCTGAAGCTAAATCTGCTTTTCTTACGGTTCCATCATCACTAATGGTGACCGGTATTAATGGGTCTTCTAAAATCGGATCTGTTCCATTTAGTATTGGTTCAATATATTTATCTGTAAAATACAGACTACATTTTACTCTCGTGTTATCTGTGTTTGTATAATTACTATAATTCGTTTTTACACTCCATGTATTATAATCAAAAGATATTGTTACTCCATTATTACAACTACTCTTTGTCATGTCTAAAGTATATCCACTTTCTCTATCTGGGATATAATTAATTGGTTCATCTTCTAAATAAATAGCTAATGTATTTTCTTCTATTTCGTCTTTTAAAATGGTTTCTTTTTTAGAATGCTCTA
>DVHP01000107.1 GCA_018711945.1 Candidatus Ventrenecus avicola | reverse complement strand
TTATACCATTACTTTATCTGATAATTAATTATTATTTCAAAGAGCACTTATTTTATAGTCTTCATTGACTATCATAATTTCATTTCAAAAAAATTTTGATTTTTTGAAATCCTTTTGTATGCCTTAATTTTAATTATTTATTTTCAACCTTCTTTCCTCCTAGTCTCATTTTATACCCCTACCCAGTATTTGTCAATCAAAATATTGCAAAAACACAACAAAAAAATCAGGTTTAGACTTGTCGAAATAGAAAAGTTCTGCTAAAATTGTAGATGACTTAATGAAGAAAGGAGATATTTATGGCGAATATTAAAAGTTCAAAAAAAGCAATTAAAGTTATCGCAAAGAAAACAGAAAATAATCATGAATTAAAAGCTCGTGTTAAAAACTGTATTAGATTATGTGATAAAGCTATCGAAGCTGGAGATAAAGAAACTGCTCAAAAACTCCTTGCAGATACTCAAAAATATATTGATAGAGCTGTAAGTAAAAGTCTTATAAAGAAGAATACAGCAGATCGTCAAAAATCAAGATTATCAAACAAAGTAAAAGAAATGGCTTAATGTTCCATTTCTTTTTTTGCTATAGATGTAGAGTGTTTTTTAATATCTCTGCTCTTTCGGGATTATAGCCTCGAGGATATATGTATGTGTTTCGATACCATGTGTTAATTTCTTTCATATTCCATTTTTCATTTCCAATATAATCGGCAAGTGAGAAGGCAAATTCTAAAGGCAGTCTTGCCCTTTCAAAGTCTAAAGAGCTACTAAAATAACGAAGTTCAAATGTTTCTTTTGTAAAGCGGATACATTTTCTTTTGCTTGCAAATTCAATATTTTTTGGAAAATCGTTTAAGAACCCAATGATATCTGCTTCTTTTAGGGGACTACAATTGTCATAAACATTTGGGCGAATTCCTTCCTGATAGGCTGCATACTCGAAAATTTCACTTTGAAAAGCATATAAAAATTTTAATAAGGCTTCGTAATAAACTTTCTCTTCTTTTAAAAATGATTTTTCTAAATGTACATGAATGGCTGTATTTCTTGATTTTTCTGGAATATATGCTTGATGGATTTTTAAAACTTTTAATACTTCTTTTAATTCTTGCAAAGCTAAAGCTTTCTCTTTATATATCGGTGATATTAATTCACCACCATTTAGATTCTCTGTTGTAATTTTCTCTTCCGTTTCTAAATGAAATGTATCGTAGTTTTTGCATTTTCTTTTGGGATATAATGGAATTTGCATTCCCTTAGATAGTCTTGGGAGATTCGCTCCACAAAACTCTAATTCATAACCAAATGGTGTCATAAAAATCCCCCTCTTTCTTTTTCAGACATTTATTTTACTAAATTTGTCTTTTAAATGCAAGTTTTTCATTGCTCGTCATAAAATTCTCTGATAGAATGAAATTGGGAATGATGCACATGATAACAGTTTTAAAACGTTTTATTTGTCCTTTTTTATGTTTATTGGTCCTACTGTTTGTTATTTTAAATCTCGATAATTGGACCAATCTTTTGGCACGGTTTGTTGCAAATGAACCAACCATCATCGTCGATGCATCTAATGAATATCAGAAAGGTATGGATTATATATTTGTCCAAGAAACACCCGATTATACTCCCCTCAGTAAAGGAGATATTAAAAATATTTTTTATACGATTGTCAATAATGGTTGGAGGGAGTTTACTTTTTACTGTCCAAGTGAATATACGGAATGCTTAAACGATGTAAAAGAAATTAGTAGAGATCAAGACTTACTTACTCATTTAAATAATTTTGTTCATCCTTATAATGGATTTTCTAATGTAAAAACTGAAATTAGTGAATCTGGAGAAATTACAGTCAATATCGAATATATTTATACACCCGAACAAATCACTCAAATCAATGCCGAAGTAGACCGACTTTATCAGGAACTTATCAATGATACAATGGATGATTATACTAAAATATTAACCATTCATGACTACATTATTAATCACACGAAATACGATGTGGAACGAAACGATAATGGAAATAGTATTTACCACTCCTATCTTGCTTATGGACCTCTTTTTGAAGGATATGCAACCTGTAATGGCTATACGGATGCGATGGCGTTATTTTTAGAAAAAATGGATTTGCCAAACTTTAAAGTTGCAATGACTCCAGAAGATACCACATCAAGTGCTGGACATGTTTGGAATGCTGTTTATTTAAATGGTGCTTGGTATCATCTAGATCTTACTTGGGATGACCCAGTCAGTACGGATGGCGTTGATTATTTACAACATAAGTATTTTTTAATTACCACGGAACAATTAGAGGAAGTCGACAATTCTGGTGAAGTAAAAGTTACGGAACATCAATTTAAAAAGAACATCTACGTTGAATTAAAATAAATCTTTTGTAGTATGTTCTATATAGGTTTCTACTTCATTTATTGTTTTACTAAAATCTTCATAATTTACATCAAACCATTTCACAGGTAGTTGATGGCGAAAAAAAGTGTATTGCCGTTTTGCATAATGACGGCTTTTTTGTTTGATCGTTTCTATTGCTTCCTCTAAAGAACAAGTCCCATCAAAATAATCATATAACTCTTTATACCCGATTCCACTCATCAATGCTTTGCTTCTGATATTTTTCTCATAAAATGGTTTTACTTCCTCTAAAAGTCCTTCTTCTATCATCTTTAGTACTCGATCATCAATCATCTTGTATAAGTTTTCTCTTTTCGTTGTAAGTCCAATAAAAATTGCAGGATAAAGAGGATGCGCTGGGACGATTTCGGTCTCTTTTTTTTCTAAAAATCTGATAAGTCTTTTTCGATTATTTACGTGGATATTGCAATTCTTATCTTTTTTTAAACACATCTTTTGTAATTCTTCATTTGTAAAGTTGGAATAATCTTTTTTGGGACCATATTCTTCTGGAAAACGATAGTCATACAAGGCTGCTTTTAAATAAAGACCTGTTCCACCAACAAAGATAATATTCCTATCTTTATATTTTTCTAGTAATGCCCTTGCATCTCTTTGATAATCAGCCACTGTATAGTTTTCTTCGACATTTACAAAATCAAAAAGATAATGAGGAACGCCTTCTTTTTCGCTTTCTTTTATCTTGGCTGTTCCAATATTTAAATCCTTGTATACTTGCATCGCGTCACAGTTTATCACCACTGCATTATATTTCTTCGCAAGAGCTACACTCATTTTGGTTTTTCCCACTCCGGTGGGTCCGACAATTGCTACTATCATATTCTTTACTCCAATGTTCTTTTTATTTTTTTTATATTCCATTGTAATTCGTCTAACTCGTCTCGATTCTGCAAGCTTTTCGCCATTAAAAGGGCGGACAAGCATAAATACATTAAGCCTTTTAAATCCATCATATCCATCACTTCTAGTTGAAAAAGAAGATTTCCTTTTTCTAATAAGATAATCATATTTTCTATTTCATGAGAAAGAAAAGCAGAAAATGTTCCAAGTCCCCCTAAATATTCTAGTATTGCTTTTATTTCGAATAGAAAAGCGGATTTTTGAAATCTTTTTATATCTTCTTTGATTTCGGTTGTTTCTATAGGGGAACCATTTTTATACGCTTCTAATTTTTCTAAGATATTACTATAGTTTTGATATAATTTTTTTTCCATATTTCCTCCCTTATGCAGATTGATATTGTAACATAATGGAAGGAAAATTTCAAACTAGTTCATACTTCGTTTAAACATTCTTTCTAAGTCATAGATACTAAATTTAATAATTGTAGGTCTGCCATGAGGACAGTTATAGGGATTATCACACGCACAAAGCTCGTCTAACAACTCTTCTTGAGCTTCATGGGAAATATGCATATTGGCTTTAATACTCATTTTACAAGCTAAAGTAATCGCGATGGACTCATTAAATTTTACAGGATCAATGGATGAAATTCCACCCACAATTAAATCGATAATCCGACGAATACTTTCTTCTTCATACCCTTCTCTTAACCAGGTGGGATGTGCTTTAATGACAAACGTATTCATGCCAAACTCTTCGATATCAAAGCCTATTTCTCTTAAATGAGGAACTTCTTTTTGCACGGTTAAAAATTCGCTTCCGGAAAGCTCGATGGTAATTGGAAATAACAGATTCGTCGTATGCACTTCTTTCGTCTTTAACGCGCACATGTTTCTTTCGTAATTCACTCGTTCTTGAGCAGCGTGTTGGTCTATTAAGTAAACACCATTATCATCTTCGGCGATAATATAGGTGCCATGGGCAACTCCTACGGGATAGAGTTTTAGTTTTTTCATTTCCGGGTTTACTACGACTGGTTCTTTGGAATTTTCTTCTGTCGCGGCAAAATCGAAGGTAGTTTGGGTACTTTCCTTATTATATTCTTCATCATTTTCTTCAATTTTATTTTCCACAATCTCTTGTTTTATGGGATTCGAAACTGGAATCCGTTCCATGGCATCCGGAACAAGCAGTGCTTGATATAAAGCGTTTTTTATTGTTTTTACAATCAGATCATATAAAACATCCATTTTCGATAGCTTAATATCTTGCTTTGTCGGATGAATATTTACATCCACTAAAGTAGGATCGGTTGTTATTTTTAGCACGACAATTGGATACTTAATATCTGGTTTATAGGTATAATAAGCATCATTAATTGCGCGATTTATATCTATATTTTTTACAATTCGATCATTTACTAGGGTGATCATATGATTACGATTGCTTTTTAAAATTTCTGGTTTACAAACATAACCATATAAGTCAAAATCGTCACAGGAAGATGACACTTCTAACATCCTAGAAGAAACTTGAAGGCCATAAATTTCATGAATTGTTTTTAATAAATCGTTTCTTCCACTCGTTTTTACAACAACAGAATTTTCATGAGTGAGGGTAAATGAAATTTCCTGATGAGACAAGGCAAGCCTTTCTACAAAGGACACACAGCTTGCTAGTTCGGATTGTTCGCTTTTTAAATATTTCAGTCTTGCTGGTGTATTGTAAAATAAATTTGTTACTTTGATCGTTGTTCCTTTACGAGCATCGCTCATTTCCTGTTTTAATAATTTACCACCCTCAATTATGATATGTGTTCCGACACTGCCATCACTGGTTTTCATTTCGGTACGAGATACACTGGCAATCGATGGAAGAGCTTCCCCCCGAAAGCCTAATGTATCAATGAAAAATAAATCATCATCTTTATAAATCTTACTCGTCGCATGTCTTTGAAACGCAAGCATAGCATCCTCATGACTCATACCGTCACCGTCATCGGTAACTTCAATTAGTTTTTTGCCACCTTCCTCTAGGCGAATCATAATTACCTTTGCATGGGCATCAATACTGTTTTCTACTAGCTCTTTGACAATCGAACTACATTTTTCTACAACTTCTCCAGCGGCGATTTTGTTCGCTAGAGTTTCATCCATTACTCTAATTTTTGTCATATGCTTTCCCCCATAAATGATGGTATTACCTCATAATCTTGCTTGGAAACTCCATACATCGTTAGAGTACAAGCGTGTTTGATATAGAAAAATCCAATTCCTTTTAAGACTAATTGACTATTGTTTGGTACGTCTACTGTAATTTGGTAGCCATTTTTTAAGCGAATGTTATTTTCATATACTTTTTTAAGGTTTAAGTTCGCACTTCCAAAAAAAGTAATACTGTTTTTCTCACTGCTATTTAAACGAATTAAGTTTTCTAAAATAAGACTTTCAGTTTCTTTCATTTGATATGTCACTGGTTTAATTTCTTTTTTGTTGTTTGCTCTTCGAATCAAATCATCTTCGGTATCTAAGTAATGATAGCTAAATCCTTGGGAGTCATAAATTGTGCCAAAACTTAATTTAATTTCAATAAAATCAAGCGTTGTATCCGGCATTTCACTCACAGCAATATGACGATTTTCTTCTTCTAACATATCTAAAAGGCCATTTAAAAAAGTACTTTTCCCAGCATTTGTAATCCCTAAAAAGTAGAATCGACTTTCATTTTTGGTTTCCATAATTTCTAAAATTTTCTTTTTAGCAGATTTGCTTTTTTGGCTTACAAATAAAATAGACTCCTCTACATGAAACATATTTTTTAACCAGTTTTCTATTTTCTTTAAGTAAACACTTTCTGGAATAATATCACTTTTACTAATCACTAGCATCTTGGGTGAGGAAATACGATGATAATACTCTAATGTTTCTTCACAAATATTTAGGAAATCTATAAAATAGAAAACAAAGCCTTTTTTCTTTTTGATAAAAGCTAGTATGTTTTCTTCATCATAAGTAACTGGTAATTTTGTAAATTCTCGGTAATGGATTAGGCGAAAACAACGCATACAATAATCCATGTCTAGTGATTTGGTGTATCCTTGTTTTTGTGGGTCTGTATTTTGCAAAGTGATCCCACAACCTAAACATTTTTTAGTCATAATATACTCCTTTTTCTAATAATCCACGTTTTTTTAAATACTTATATATTATTTTTTCTATGGCTCTATTTATTTTGGTTCCGAATTTTTCTTTACTGCTAATCGGATTTACTAATATGCTTGTAAATCCCATACGATTCGCACCCAAAATGTCTGTGATCAGTTGGTCGCCAATGCAAGCAATTTCTGTGTCTTTATAATGATATAGTTCTAATATTTTTAAATATTTTGCTTTCAATGGTTTTCTACTATGAAAAGAACTATCGACATTACATTTTTCTTTAAATGGTTGAACTCTTTTCTTAGAAGAATTTGAAAGAATAATTACTTTAAAACCTAAATCTTCTAAATACATAAAAAAGTCAAGTAATCTTTTATCAGGTAACACTACATCAATTGGGACGAGAGTATTATCCAGATCAAATAGTATACACTTTATTCCATGAGTCTTTAATTCTAAAAAATCGATATGATAAATACTTTGTTTATAAATATCTGGTCTAAAAATATCCATGACAACACCATCCCTAATTAAGTATATCATGAAAGAAAAAAAATTGTTTACAAAACGAAACAATTTTTTAAGAATTTGACTGCATTTTCTTTTGGAATTCTTTTATGACTTCTTCGGCGATTGTCTCATCTAACACTTCAAAAGCGAATGTCTCTTCGTCATTGGTGTAAATTTCCATTAAATATAGTTCTTCATCGTTCATTGTGTCTTCTTCCGGGTCACACAACGCCCCTAAGGCATAGAGTTTCCCACCGTATGTCACACTTTCTAAAATATAGTATTTGTCGCCATCTTGAATTTCTATTATCTTATCTTTCATAGTCCCCTCTTTCTTTATAAACCTTTACTAATCGTTTCGGCTGTATCAAGGATATCTTGAGCTGACAACCATCCATAAACGCCGTTTTGATTTACCACTTTCGCAGCCACTGTATTTAAATCGATTCCACTATCTAATAGTTCTTGGATGCTGCCTGTGAAATTTGAACCATCTGCAAGTTTAAAGAATTCAATCATCGTATTATTCGATGCGCTACTATACTCTGAAAGTAAGCTAGTAGCATTGGTTCGGTTTACGACATCGCCAGCTGTTTTAAATCCTTCATGAACATTAGATAAATCAATTGTTTCGCCAGTTTTTAACCAATCATATTGAATTTCTCCTCTTGCGCCAGTTGGAACATTTGGTAGTGTCGGTTCTTCTACAGTTGGCACTTCTAACTCTTGTGTCTCGGTTACCGTTGTAACCTCTGGTACCTCAATGTTTTTCGCTGGACTAAAGACTTTATCATGTAAATTTAAAATATTTCCAGCAAGATAACCTACAGATACTCCGTTGATAAACCACTGTACTTCTGGTTTTTTCAAGAATTGGTTCATCGCTTGCGCTTTTTGATAAATTTTTGTAGTTCCATATTTTTCTTTCACGGTTTCTTTGGCAAGGTCTATTACTTTGTCCACTGGTGTTGGTTTCCCACCTAAAAAGCCTTTGGAAACTACTTTATTTGCAAATTTCGCAACCGAATATGTAATTCTTATAGCACCGACCCCAGATAGCCCTACACTCGGTACTACAATGCTCGCGCCAAGACCAACAGCCACACCACCTAGTGCCCATGGAATTTTTTTCTTTAGAGCTTCTAAATAGGCCTTTTGAGCTAAAAGCGATTCTTTTTCTTTCGAAGACTTTGTTTCCTCTTCATATTCTGGAACCTCTAATTCTTCTAAGACGATTTCATTTTCATCTTTGTATTCTGGAACTTCTAATTCATCTAAAACGATTTCTTCTTGCTTTTCTGCAGATTCTTCTAGTTCCTCTTCTAATTCTGGAATTTTTAATTCTTCGATTATAATTTCTTCTTGTTCTTCCATGTCGTTTTTCGGAATGCTAAAAGGATTATGACTAATGATATAATCTTTTGCTAAACCTTTATAAGATCCTGCTTTTTCTTTTAAAGAACTTGCTGATTTTTTTAAATATTCGGCAAGTTTTTTTCCGTGTAAAATTCCCTTTTTTGTTTTTAACACTGGCTTTTCTTTGCGGTTTTCTTTTTTTATGGATGTTGAATATTTAGAAAGAGTACTACTGGCAATTCCTAACTTATTATTTATTTTAAACATTAAGTCATTATATGCATAGTTTGTTAAATCTAGAATATTTTGAGAATCTATCTCTTTTTTTAGCTTTTCGACTTGTCTTTTTATACTATCTTCTTTTACTTTTAAATAGTCTAACCATTGTTTAAAATCATACTCTTTATTTAAAAGATTTTCATATGCCACGCTTGACGTGTTTGTTCCTTTTAAGGATGCAGATTCCTTTTCTAATACATCAATGTATTCTCCTAGATCTATTAGCATTTCTGTGCCTTTTTTCCATGTATTTTTTACGTCTTTATTTAAAGCGTTTTCACGATAAATCTCTTGTGTTTCTTTTGGTAACACGTAATATTTATCCTCTAGTTTGTTAAGTTGATCGGTTATTTTTTCTAATGTATTTTGGATAATCTCTAGTTGCTTTGTTGCTTCTTTTTGGTAATCCTCAACAGATTCATTTTTATTTTGTGCTTGATAAAGGATAAAAAGCTGAATGCTTTGCAACTTTCCTTTTTCTTCTAAAAGGGCTTGATAGGTTCTATTACTTTCTTTTAGAAAACGGTTCCATAGTTCTTCTATAAATATCTCTGTACCTAAATTATATTTCTTTTGGGTTTCTTCTAGGAATTCGTATACTTCGTTATAATTTTGCACTTGTTCTTGCAATGCAAGAATATCCTCTTTCGTTTGGACGAATTGTTCTTTCCACAAATCAATTAAGTCTTGGATAGATGCAGAGTTGTGATTACCTAATAATTCCTCTTGATACGCTAAATCCTTTTCGCTTACAAAAACGATTTTTTTCGCTAAAGGTTGATGGACATTGCCGTTCCAAAGATATTTATCTTTATAAGATTTCACCGCTTCATAAGAATCTTTTAAAAACAATGTAATTTTTTCGTCTTCTGGAAACAATTTTGTTAATTCTTCTATCACAATCCCAAAAGATGTCATTTCTACTTCTTTTAAGTTATCTGTTTTTAATAACACTTCAGCACATAAAGCGACTTGTTCGGAAATTTTCCCATCAGTTTTAATGTCTAATACTCCATCCGTTTTGGCTTTTTCTAATCTTTCTTTTGCTTCATAATAATCAAGAATTATCATAAGATACCCCCTTCTAATATTTTTTCTTTGATATTTTCTTGAAAAACTTTCAGCAAATCTTGAATCGTCTTTTCGTCAGTCAAGTATATAATTTCGTTATTTTCCTCTTTTAAAATATAGTTTTCCTCAGTAGGATTGTAGGATTCATCTAGTTTTGTCACAAAGGCGTATTTCTCATCTTGTAACATTGTCACACTGAGAACTATATATTTCTCATTGTTTTTTTCAATGATTTTCTTTTCTTCTAACATAAAAATTCCCCTTCATTTCGGCTTTATCCTACCATATTCTCTTATGTTTGTCAATTTGACTTGGATTTTCTTCAGGATAAACGCATGAAATTTTAAATCATGTGTTTTTTTC
>DVHP01000106.1 GCA_018711945.1 Candidatus Ventrenecus avicola | reverse complement strand
ACTTCCATAAGCCACCTCCAATTGAGGTCTTATTCTAAAGACAGAAAAGTAAAAAAGCAATGAGAGATTTTGACATATTTTGTCGAATGAAAAAAACTAACAATTTATATGCTAGATTTATTTATAAACTCAAAACAAATGGACTAGATTCACTTCCATCTCCTCCAGTGATTTTTACGTTAGAGGATAGATCCAAAGTGAGTGAGGCAAAATAAATCGTGTAACTCGCACATTAACTCAACTTTTTTATTTTTTGATTTGCAAAAAAAGAACTACATTATAGTTCCTTTCCATGACGTAATTTTGTTTTCAAGAATTCTTCAAATGCTTTTAAGCCGTAATCCTTATTATAATAATTTGGAAATTCATTTAAATGCGCTAGAGCTATCTTGGCTGTCGTGATTACATCATCGTTGGTTACATTTGTTTTAGGATTAATCGTGCCATGCTCTAATTCAATATTCATTCCTTCTAGGAATTCGTCTAATGTGAAATTTTTAAATGAAACATTTAAAATGATAGCCGCATACATCGCATCGTTTTTATGAAACATAAGTATCACCATTATATTTTATGATTTTTCTTATCCTTTTACTACTTCGATTACTGGTCTTACATAAGCAGCAGTCGATAAGGTTACCCTAGATACTGTTCCATTACTATAAATGTTTATTTGATTTGCACTCGCAGCATTTACTAAGTGAAAAGGTGTTGTGGTCGAGAAGACAGGATTTCCACTCACTTCGGTAGAAAGTGGAAGTCTTACATAACTTGTATTGTTTTTAAAGCCATCTGAAAATGTCATCTGGACTAATTTATTTGCTTCTAGAGCTCTTTGTAAATATTGATGGGCTGAAAACCAACCTCTTGTACTAACGCTCGGTAAGGTTTGGCCATAGTTTTGATCTTGAATTTCTGCTACCGTTGGATTCCACATTGGTCTACGGTATAACGAGCCACTGATATAACAATATTCTCCACCTGTATCACTTGTTAGACACTCTCTTACTTGACAATTTGCTCCAGAACATGTTCCGAAATACATGGAGTCTGTTGCATATGCTCGAATGTAAGACTCGATTTCTGTTTGACTTAATCCACGATTTAGCATTAACACTACGGAACTTGTTTTGTTTTGAATCACTTGCCATGATTCAGCGGCATAACTTACTACTTCACCAACGGTGTAGGTTCTATTTTCTAATGTAATATTTACAAGACTATCGTTATTTTCCATCTCATCGCGAATATCATCTTTTACTGCCCTTACAAGGACACGATTGTTTACACTCTGAGCTAAAACGATTACCATCATCATTAAAAACATTAAGAAAAATGCATAGATGACTGATGTGGCGATGAACCCCTTTTTATTCTTCATAAGCCTAACCTCTCTCATATATTTATTATAGCATTTTTTGTTTTTCTCTGTTATTTTTCTTCTATCACTTTTTCTTTTGGATGAACGCCTAGTAAAACTACTAAGTTTTGAATCACAATGATTCCTTCTGATACCATAATTAATATAGCTAGTAATGTTTTTAGGGAAACCCAATTATCAAAAGGATTGATAGCAATAAATAATCCTATTAAAATATTAATGATAGATGTCACTAAGATAAAAATCCATAGTTTTTTTGTATCATTTTGTAGCATCATTGCCATATTGGAACGATCAACATTTCTAAATATTAGGTAACCTCCAATAATAATGGTAATCATATCGGTTAGTATTTCTGTTTTAAAAAAAGCAATGATACCAGATAAGAAAAGTAATAAGCCATTTCTGAAATTTGTACTATAAAGACGTTTTTCTTTGGGAATACGAAAGTAAATTACTAAGTTTATTACCCCAAAGAATACTCCGATATATCCAAACACATTGATGGCTGAACTCATAAAGTTTTCAGGATTTATTAGCAATACTATAGCAAAAACGATTAATAAAAATGCTGCGATAAAAGATTCTTTGCAACTTTTCTTTATATTTTCTATGATAGCTTTATTTTCTAGTAACGTCATAATACCACTCCCTATAGAAAGTTTAACATATTTTATCACAAAGAAAAAGACTTATTTTTTACAAGTCTTTCGTGATTAAAAAGTATTTTTTCTTTCCTCGACGAATAATGTTGTATTTTTTATCTGGTAACAAGTAGTTTTCTTCTTCTATCACTTCACCGTTTATTGTGATAGCATGAGCCGCTAAGAATTCTCTCGCTTCTCTTTTCGAAGAGGTAATTTTATTTTCTACTAATAATTCAATTAATGGAATGTTTTTGTATGAGAATGTTGGTACTCCTTTAAATACTGTTTCTATTTCTTGATCGGTTAAATTTGATACTTTTCCGGTAAATAAACACTCTGACACTTCTTTGGCATGAAGGTATTCATTTTCACCATGAATATCTGTAATGATTTGTTTGGCTAATTCTTTTTGAGCAATTCTAGATTCAGGATGTTCTTTTTGTTCTTTGTTAATGTTTTCTATTTCTTCTTTGGTTAAGAATGTAAAGACTTTTAAATAATCTATGACTAGTTCATCATCGGTATTTACTAGGTATTGGTATAGTTCATAGGCGCTTGTTTTATTGATATCGAGCCATAAAGCATTGCCTTCACTTTTACCAAATTTTTTGCCGTTTTTATCTAGAATAAGTGGCATAGTAAAACCGTATGCTTCTTTGCCTGTAATTTTTTTGATCAGTTCAATTCCTGTTGTAATATTTCCCCATTGGTCAGAACCTTCTGCTTGTAAGACGCAGTTTTCTTGTTCGAATAATTTTAGAAAATCAAAGCCTTGTAATAAGGTATAAGAAAACTCAGCATAAGTAATTCCAGTTTCTAACCTTCTTTTGATGATATCTTTATCTAACATGTAATTGACATTGATGTATTTTCCGATATCTCTTAGAAAATCTAAAAGGGTGACGTTTTTCGTCCAATCGTAGTTATTGACTATTTTCGCTTTTCCTTTAAAAATTTTATCTACTTGTTCTTTGATTCCTTCGGCATTTTTCATAACTGCTTCTTTGGAAATAATTTCTCGTTCGGCAGTCGGTCTTGGGTCACCAATGAGTCCAGTGGAACCACCGATCAATAAAATTGGATGATGGCCATAGTTACTTAGTCTTTTTGCTGTCACTAAAGAACTATAATGACCTAAATGCAAACTATCTGCAGATGGATCAGTTCCCCAGTAAAAAGTGATTTTCTGGTTGTCCAAAATTTCTTGTAGTTTGGGTGTGGATACATCTTTGATTAGCCCACGCCACTGTAAATCTTCATATAATGTCATACATATCTCCTTTTCTTTCTAAAAAAAGATTCTACTCATAGGGACGATGTGACTCGTGGTACCACCCTAATTCATAGAATCTTTACTATCTTTCTTGTGAATGTAACGTATTCTTACGATTTGACTCCGTTGGTTGTAAGGCAACATCTTCATCAACAACTTTATTGTAGCAAAATAATGATTGACTGTCAAAATTTTTTGCGAACTAGTGAGCGCGCAAAGTCTAATTTCTTTTGGCGTTTTGCTTCACGGTATTGACGGATGTATTTTTGTTTGCGCATCACGGCACCTTCCACAAAATCTAGGAGATGCTCTGACCATGTGGTCGTTGAAGAATAAACGGAATATTGTTCAATTTCTTCTTTTGTTGCTTCTCTAAGGGCAAAGGACTTATCTTCTTCAAAAGGAATATCTTCGGTTTTTATCACACCAAAGGCTACTGTTAAAGCAGAAGTATCTCCTTCTAAATAAGATGCATACGCAGTATTTCCTTTTGCATTCTTAAAAATTTCTAAAACAACGAGTGGAATCTCTACTCCTGTAGTAATTTCGGTGACTGTATTTTTATTTTT
>DVHP01000105.1 GCA_018711945.1 Candidatus Ventrenecus avicola | reverse complement strand
TTTAACCCCCTAGGTATTTTGACGCAAGCATCAAAATAACCTGTGGGCTAGGGCTTCCCTAGAACCCTTTTCGACTTACTTCATAATGTTTTAAAACTTCGTAATAAAACAAAATGAAGATAAGTCTTTTTAACAAACTATCGCCACTTTCATTGAACCAAGTTCAACAAAACGTGCCACGTTTGTTATAACTTTTTTTAGAAAAAAGTTAGCAAAAAATCTTTATTGTTGATAAGTTCAAAACAAGAAAAGTAAACTTTTTTGTTTTAAACTTTTTCCATTTTTTATTATTATTTCTAGTCAAGGATTTCACAAGTAAGTAAATTTACCCTTGACTAGAAGTATCATTGTTTAGCACTTCCATATTTACAGGCTTTACTCCAATTTCAATAGGAGCAGGGTCTTTCATATAAATTACACTAGTATTACTTTCATCAGGTATATAATCAAATGCAGAGTTTATATCTTGCATTTGAAACTCATCTTTACCTCTTATATAAATAATTCCATATCGTTGTTCTTTAAGTTTTATATATGGGTCTATCTTGCAATAATCTTCTAGTGGGAACACTCTTATTATGGCTCTGTCATCTCTCATAAAATCAAAATAGAAAACTCTATCTTCTACATAGTAAATTGCTTCTTCAAAACCGACATCATAATATTGTCTTAATCTCATAATATGCTTTCCAACTTCTTCTTCAGGTAAGTAGTTACTAAATCTTAACTCTCCAACTAAATTGCCAAATATAGCAGGAGTTTTAATATCAATATAACCTTTATCAAATAATTCATTGCATGGTTTACAAATACTTTCTCTAAATAATATTTCATCAACATAGATAAGATTATTTTTTTGCTTTAATTTTATTTCATCTACGTATCTCATAATTAAATCAGATTTTTCTTCTCTAGTATAATCTTTCCATGTTTTCGTTCTTGCTTTATATTCACTTGCTAATTTAACTCTATTAATATAATCAATATCACGTTTTAATAAAATATCTTGTGGGGTAAAATTAAAGTTTTCACAATTTTCGGTATCTTCTAGTTCAGCATTTAATTTATCAATGGCAGTTTCAACAATTTTCTTTTCTTCATTATAGACATCTAAATCAAATGCACCCTCAATATATGCTTTTCTAATTCTTTCTAGTTTATTGTTTTGTTTTAACAATTCTTTTTCTAATTGTTCTTTTGGTTCATCAAACTTTTGCTTTATCATTGGTAAGAAGAACTGATTAACAACACTATCATATTCTACTAACTCTTGAACGAAATTATCAAAATATTCACTAATCACATTTTCTTTTAAATTGATTTTGCAGTCGGTACAATAATAGTAATAATAAACATTTCCATTTTTCTTTTTTGTTGCTTTTCCACCCATTAGGCGACCACATTTAGGACAGGTAAGTTTCTGTAAAAATAGATAAGTTAAAGTTCTTTGATAACTTCGTGAGTTCTTTTTCTTTTGAACTTGGCATTCTTCCCATAATTCTTTTGATATAATAGGTTCTACAACATCTTGATAATAAGTAGGGTGCTTTGTTCTTTTACCATGAACATAATCGCCTTTATAAACTTCATTTTCAAGTATGGCAGTAATAGAAGAATCTCGCCAGTTTGTTTTTCCTAAAACTTTTTCTTCATTTAAAATGTTAGATATAGTTTGATAAGAGTTTCCCTCATAATATAGATTAAATATTCTTTTAACAATATCTTTAGTAGAGTAGTCTATTACTAATTTCTTATCTTCATGTTTATAACCTAGTGGTGCTTGGCTTGGAATATGTCCTTGTTTAATTGCACCTGCTAGACCGATTTTTGTTCTCTCTGATGTTCTTTCAATTTCATTTTGGCTAACACTCATTAATAGTCTTGAAATCATTTTACCATTAGCATTAGTTGTGTTTATTTCATCATTAACACAGTCTAGGTAAGCATTATTTTCTTCTAAAAAGGTCATTAACTTTTCCCAGTCAAAGATACTTCTTGTTATTCTATCTAGTTTTAAAGCCACAATAGTATTGATTTTTTTACTCTTAATATCTTCTTTTAATCTTTCAAATTCAGGTCTTAAATTGCCTGTTTTGGCACTTATTCCAGCATCTTCATAATAATCTATTATTTCATAATTTTTGAACTTACAAAATTGTTCTAATCGTTCTCTTTGCTCTGGAAGACTAAAGCCCTCACGTGCTTGATCTTCTGTACTAACTCTCATATAAAGTCCACATAATTTTTTTTCACTATTCATTAGCACCCATCCTTTCTAAAAAAAGAGATAAAAGTCCTAGAAATATCTACTACCTTTATCTCTTTAACTTTGCTATTAATAAATTGTGTACTTCCAAATCAATAACCCCCATTAAAAAGATTTGGCAGGTAAATAACCCCTTGTTTTGCCTAATATAATAAAGTTTTTAAGAGAAAAAGTCAATATCTGTCGTTTAAATAATAATGATTAAGCCATATTTTTAATGTAATCTTCTAATTCTACAAGTTTAATCTTTTTATTTAGGTTACCTATATAAATATCAGTAGAATAATTAAAGGCTAGAAAAGTAGTATTATTTACAACGATTTTATGAGGTTCAATGTAGTTTAAGTTTGTATTGTTAATTCTTTTGATACTTCCATTAGTAATGGTAGGAGTAACATGGCAGAACTCACAAATAAACTCAATACGTTGTTTCAAACTTTTTTCCATTTCTAACTCTTGAGTAGTAAACTTTATCATAATTAACACCATCCTTTCTTTTAGGATGATTTCTATGTACTTCCAAGCTCGCTACGGGAGTTCGGAACACAAGAAAAATGAAAAATGATGCTCATTTTTCATAAGAATTCCTAACGGAATTCCTTTTCTTATGGTATCCTATTATTAGTGATAGAATATGAAAAAAGAAGCAATTTCTCTAGATACTTTTAAAGAGGTATTTTTAGATCATGAATATAACGAGAATATGTTTTTAGAAAACGGGAAAATAAACCCTAATTATAATTCTCATAAAAAAACTGGTCTCATTGCTCAAATTTTAGAAGATCATTGGGACTCTGTTTATCAAAAACATAATATTAGCATTGATGAATATAGACCTAACGCCAAAAAAGAAATTCAAAAAGTGATTGATTGTCATAATAAAGACTTAGGCTGTTCCCTATACGAATGTCCTAATTGTCATGATTATATTTTTGTCGGTCATACTTGTAAATCAAGGTTTTGTTCTTCTTGTGGTTATAAATACAAACTTCAACGTGTAGAAACCATTTTACAACATGCTTATCATTGCAAGCACAGACAAATTGTCTTTACTATTCCGAAAGAACTTCGTCTTCTTTTCTTCTGCCATTTTTCTCTTGCTATCTCTCTTTTGTTTCAAGCAATGAATGAAACGATTCATTCCATTTTAAACGAAACGTTTCATTATTCTCCCACCAAAAAAAGAAAGAAAAAATATCGTTCTAAAATAAATTGGATTCCTGGTTTCTTTGCCTTTCTTCACACTTTTGGTCGTGATTTAAAATGGAATCCTCATATTCATATTTTAATTGCTGAATTAAAAGTCTCTAAATCCGGTCTTATTAAAGATTGGAATTATTTCAATTATGATGCTCTTTCTAAAAGATTTCAAAAAAATCTTCTAGACCTTCTAGAAAAAAATCATCTTTTATCAAAAGAAGAAGTAAGAAATCAATATCTCAATCACCCAAAAGGCTATTATGTTTATGCCGAACCTAAAAAATTTAACTCCTTACAAGATGGAATCGAATACGTCACTCGTTATTGTGGGAGAGTTGCTATAAGTGAAAATCGTATCAAATCTTATGATGGAGAACATGTGACCTTCTTTTACAATGCCCATGAAGACGATTCTTATCACGAGGTCACTGTTTCTGCAGAACATTTTATTTTAATGCTGCTAAGACATTTGATTCCTGAACAATTTAAAATCATTCGTTATTATGGTTTTTATCGAAAAAAAGAGTCAGCTTGTGATAAAATAAAATTGTTAATCTCTGAAGAAAAGAAAAACATTAGAAATCAATTTCTTCTTTTTGAACTTTCTGTTCAAAGAGCATTTCATATTTCTCCTTTAGAATGCCCTAATTGCCACACAAGAATGGAATATGTTATAGAGATTACTTGAAAGGTTGGTTATTATGTTTGATTTTAATTCTTTCCCATTCCAATTAAGTGGGAAAACTGTGGATTACATTTGCCCAAAATGCAAATACAAATTTGAAGCTCCTATCGAAGCTGTTTTAGAATTTGAACAAGAAGATGAATGGAATGGGTTACCTATTTCCACTCCTCCTTATACAATTTGTTCTAAATGTCATTATAACAAATGTGTTCCAATCGATTACCATTCTCAAAGAGGATATCATTTTATATACAAGGAGAAAACAGAAAAATAGAAAGACATTGGCCATTTATATCAACAAAAAAATTGAGCAAAATCTCAATTATTTTTGCATGTCCGTTTTTAATGGCACGAACTATTGTTCCTTGCTTTTGCTTAAAAATGAAAATGTATGACTTTCCTATTGTATTAAATTAAAAGTAGAGTTGCATCTACTTTTTTAAAGTTTTAACCATTATTTCAGGAAAACATTTTTTTTGGAAATCTGGACAGGAAAAGCATTCAGAAAAATTCGGTGCTTCTTCCCTTTGAATAATATTAAAACCCATATTTTTAAACACTTCTGGATTTTTTGCTACTAAATAAAATTTACTCTCCCCATATTCTTTTTTTATTTTACTAATTGCAAAATCAACTAAAACAGTACACACACCTTGCTTTTCATAATTTTCAACAACAGCAACTTCGTCTAAAATAAAGTCGTTTCCTTCTTTACAAATAGTTATTGCCCCAACAAAATTATTATTTATTTCTGCAATACAAGAAAATACAGGTGAATGAAAAAACTTTTTGTCATCATTAAATTCAATTCCTCTAGAAATATAAAAATCAACCAATTGTCCATGCTCTTTAAATTCTTTTATCACGATGTTATTTTTAGATAATGTAATTATTTTTTCTATATTCTCATCAGCAGTACCAACTAATTGAATAATATTAGAAAGCCCATAAAAAGCAACAGTATTTTCAATGCTAAATTCATCTATAGATGAAGAACATAGGAATATTTTTTTATTTAATGCTAAAGCCATTCCAAGTTCAATATGAGCTCCTCTTCCAGCTGGTAGCAATATAATTGTAATATCCGAAGCAATAACACCTTGTGATTCTAATTTTGCATACTCTGTCATTTCTTCTATAGATACATCATTATTAATATTTTCAACCCAATTATATGTTTGTTGCCACCCAATTTCTTTTAACTTCTTTGCATAATAATTAACTAATTCACTATTCTTCATTCCTGATCCTACGTAAAATTTCATTATAAGCACCTACCTTTATTATGCTGCATAAACTGTTTTCTTATTTCTTCAATATTTAATAAAGAATTCTCTTGAAGAGGTATTATTCTTGTCATATTTGCATTTAAAAAAGCACAGCAATGTTCAATGTCAAAATGTTCAGTGTCAGTCATAAAATCGTAATGAATAAAAATATCTGGAATAAAGTCATAATTATTATCATCATTACTTTTTCCATATTCAGTATCACTTTGAGTATAACAACCTAATAACATAGAATTTAGTAAATTAGGTCTGTCGCAAGAACCAACATCAATCTCATTGTCATTATCTAAACCATTATAAATTGGTTGTTGTTTCATATCAATATCAATTCGTCTTATTGAAAATCTTCTATAAATTTCATTTAGTGTTCTACCATTAAAAGATTGATGTAATGCTATATTAATACATTTATCAACATCAGTATTTCTGTTTATTACCATCAATCTTACAGGTATATTATTTTTATAAAAAACTATTGCATTATGTTTATTACTAATATTAAGATTATTTTCATTAGTAATAATACAATTTCCATTTCTTATTACTTTAAATGTATCAAAAGGAGTATCTTTATTTTCAAAGCCATCAATAAATGCTCCTTTAAAACACTCAATGTGATTTTCATTTTGTTCTGTCCATAAATCTATGGTTTTTATAACATTCATTCACCAACACCCGCCATTTCTTTTTCATTATATACTTCAATATTTTCTTCAGTAGGAAAACTACTCATATATTTTTTGCCTATTTCATCATTACTCATTTTTGTTTCTTTTTCATTTAATTGATATTTTTGTACTAATTCATCTAGTTCATTATGTATTTCACTCTTTAATGTTTCTATATTTTCAATAAATGTTTGCAGTTGATTGTAAATATTAATGTAGATAAGTCGTTCCACATCATTTTCTATCTCGGTTTGTTCCTCTACTGAATCTAAAAGATAGTCATCAGTACTATAAATAATACCTAAAATAGCATAGATATCTTCTTTAGTAATATCTGTTATTTTTATATAATCGTTTCCATTTGTAGAATAGTAGCATTTTTTATTTTCAATTTTTAAAACTTTCATATATTTGACTCCTTTCATTGTAAGCATTTTCTCCTGCTTCCATTACTTCCATAATTGTATCATAACTTATTATGGAATCTCCATTGATTGTAGTTAAATTTTTGCTTCCAAATTCACCAGTATAAACTTTAAAAGTATCTTCATTAGATGTATAAATTAATTTATTAGGTTTCATTAGTATTCCTAAAGAATTATTATGTGTTGTTATAAACACTGTTGTTTTTTGGGAAATTTCTTTTATTATATCTATAATATAATCTTTTATGAATGGGTTATCAAATGATGCTTCGGGTTCATCTAAAAGTAAAATATCATATTGCTCGGATTCTTTTATTTCTCTTAACAAATTATATTCAGCTCTTTCTCCACCTGACAAATTATTTCCTTTTTCATTTACAATGTTTATTTCAAAATTAATTAACGCTTTATATATTTCACTTTTTGTAATACCTACTTCATATAATCTATGCACAAATTCATATGGTTCATCATAGTAAGAATTATATATAGGAGCTATTGAAATAGCAGTCTTAAGTTTACTCTTCAATTCTTGTCCATTTTTAAAAGGTCTCTTTTTAATAGATAGTTTAAATCTATACACATCTAAATTATATATCGTGCTTTCTAGCTTCAATGAATTAACAATATTTTTAAAATTATCCTTTAAAACTTTATTTTTAAATGCATTACAGAAATTGACATCACTAATTCCCACCATAGAAGATTTAGAGTTTAACTTCCTTTTTATAACTTTAACGATATTATCAGTTTCTTTTTTTAATTTATATTCTAGATATTCTTTTTTTCTATTGGCAATTAATTCCTTTAGTAATAATTTTAATGACTCTTTTGATAAATATTTATATATGACTTTTTCATTATGTTTGCTATCTAATAGTGTTGTTACTGCATTTATAACTTTTTTTGTATCTAAGTTATCTAAAAATGAAAATTCTACTTCATTAAACAATTTAGCTTTGGAATATGCATCTTGTAAATATTGATTTGTAGCATATTCTTTTAAAGAATTAAGATAGTTTTCTAATTCTTTATCAGAGGAATTGTTAATATCTAAAATTTCATCTACAAACTTTCTTAATGGCTTTAAATAATCGTTTATAACATTTTCTTGTTCTTTCTCAATAAGTTCTTTAAATTTTTCTTCTTCACTTTGTCCAGTTAATGAAAATTGTTTTACAAATTTGATATTATCACTTATATCTTTAGATTTATAAATTTGTTTTAAATTATATGTCTTGCCTGAAGATCTCTTTCCCATAATAACATTTAATTTTGTAGATGCTAATGTTCCATCTAATAAAAAGGCGAACTCTTCATTGCTTTTATTACTTGATAAAAAAACTTTAGTTTTATCAAATAAAGCATTTTTTAATATTCCATATTCATCTGAATCAATATCTATGTAAGTATACTTTGTAGGAAATGAGTCCATGTCTTCTTCAATTCTAATGTCGCTAAAATATACAGGAACTAAAGCAGTAGAATCCTTTTTTGCAACTTCAAATTTTTTTGCACTTTTTACTTCGCCAGTTTTTATAATTCCTTTAAATTTTTCTAAAGTAGTCACTTTCATTGCTGGGTCTTTTTTTATATGAGGTATTAAAATATAACTAGAATAATCTGGAAATATAGCTTTAAATTCATCAAAAGTTATGGAATCGTTCTCTGAATTTATTTTAACTGATAAAGTATTGCATGCAATATCTAATTCTTCTATCTTTTCTTTAGGAAAGATTACTAATATATGTGAACTTTCTAAGTCTACTTCAACTCCCGGATAAACTGAACAATTTACATTAGCTGATATTAATTCAAATTGTTGTTTATCAAAATGATTATGATTAGTAATAGCGATTATATCCAGTTTAGTTTTATCAATATATTCCTTCAATTTTTCTAAAGAAAAATTAAAGTCTCGTTCATAATTACTTGGTGAAGTATGAATATGTAAATCAACTTTTTTCATCAAAATCAACTCCTTAATGGCAAAACCTACAAATATTTTACCAAAAAGTTTCCATTTTTTCGAGACATTAAACAAAATTTGTGTTAAAATATCTTTAGCAACGGAGGATTATATGTTCTCTTTCGTTATTGGGAAAGAGTTGTAGATAACTACAACACTCGCTCCATTGAGGTTGAAAGTCGCACATTTGACGATTTCTATATAAAGAAAAGTTCATAGTATTTGATGCTATGGACTTTTTTCATGCTCAAAGGAGGGATGAATATTTATGAAAACAGTCATAACAGAATTACCTTTTCCTTGTGAAATTAAAAACAAAATTAAAATGAAAGTTAGTACAGGAAACTTGGAAATTAATTTTTTATCGGGACATCTTATCAAAATCGATAATACCAATATTAGTATAGAAGAACCACATCGAATTATTGTAAAGAAAGATAATATGGTATTACTTGCTATGCTTTATAAGTGTATGTTTGAATTCTAGGGCATTTCCCCGCTGCTTGCAGCGTAAGGCCGAACGTAGTATGATAATACGGAGTGAGGGCGATGTCCATGGATTACAGTGAATACCTATATTTGTCACATAACGTGAGCAATCTTGTTTATCATATTGTATGCCCAGCAAAATATCGTTGGATTGTTTTTGATGAAAATGTAGAAGAACATCTTCGACAAAT
>DVHP01000104.1 GCA_018711945.1 Candidatus Ventrenecus avicola | reverse complement strand
CAATTAATTTTAAAAAACAGAGCTTATTTTGAAAACAAATGGCATTTTAATGTATTTACATTTGATGAAACCAAAAATGCTTCCATATTTTTAGCAGAAAATCCCCATAGCATTTTAAACTACCAATGCGGAATAGGTGCTTCTTCCTTACGAATCAAATATCTATTTCCAAATGCATATATCATTGGTTTAGAAAAAAATATTTATAAAAAAAGAATTGCTGAACATTTTCACATGGTCTATCAAAACAAAGCCGATTTACCCCAAAAAACATTTGATACAATCTTTATTGGTCAAGAACTAGAAAATGTAGAAACACCACTGCTCTTTTTACAAGATTTAAAAACTTATCTGAAAAAAGACGGTGTAATTATTGGGGAAACAACAAATATTGCTAGCATAGATAACATGAATTTATTACTAGAAGATCATTGGTACTATACAAATTTTGAGAAAAAAAATCACTTTACCAAAAGTGACTTACTCCAAATATTTGAATCCTTAAACTTTAAAAATATTTATATTTATTCCTACCAAAAAGAATTAACTACAAAAGAAAAAGAAATACTAGAAAAACTCCAAAAACCAATTTCTCATCTTACTAGTACTTATTATGCTTTTCGTATTCAGCTATAACTTATTTTTTCAAAGATTCCTCATGTTGAGTTTTTAACTTTTTCATTTTAATAAAATGATGATTGACTCCAGACTTTCCAATATGGTAGCCAGTTTCCATCGTAATAATAGAAGCAAGCTCTTGATAAGAACTTTCTGGATACTTTTCACGGTACTTAAGTACTATTTGAGTTTTTTCATCTAACAAATCTACCAAATCATGTTCTTTTAAATACTCTATCAACTCCAACTGATCCATTCCTGTTTTGGTAGTTTTCTCCTGATTGGCAATTTCACAATTATTAAGACGATTTACCATATTTTTATGATCTCGATATATTCTAACATCCTCAAAATAAAACAAAGAATTCGATGCTCCAAACATACGAATCATGTCACTAATTTCTTCAGAACTTTTCATATAAATTAAATAACGGTTATTTCGCTCTGCAATTTTACTATCAAACTTCATTTCTTGAAGAAGTTTACTCATAAATCTAGCATCTTCTAAATCACTAAAGACATATTCCAAATGATATCCTCCCGTTGTAGGATCGCTTACCGAACCAGTAACCAAAAAAGTTCCACGGACATACGCGACCATTTCTTCTGGATCACCCAAATACTCTCGTTTCATAACAAGCTTTTTTTGATCTTTGTAAATATTTAATCGTTCTAATATCTCTTTCGTTTTATCATGAATTTCTAAAATATAAATCTGTTTTGCTCTAAGTCTCTTTTGATTACGAACAATAATATGCGGTGAATAATTAAAACAACTTTTAATATCTTTAAACACCCTTCTTGCGACACTAGCATTTTCAAACACTAAAGTAATCATATTTTCTTTAATAGTTGCGTCATAACGAATAATTGCCGAAAGTTCACTAAACATGGAAACTCTCTCAATATCTTCTGAGCAAATTTCTTCTTTTAATTTCGTCGAAAAAGTCATAAATATCACCATATATAATTATATTAAAAAATCAAAAAAACGCAAATAAATACATTTACGTTCTTGAATAGAAACTCCATCCTGATTGATTTGGGAATCCTGGTGGAGTAATAACATTACTCATTGGAATAGAATAGCCATTATAGTAACCTGTCGCAACACCAAAATGTAAGTGTGCTCCTGTCGTACAAGTATCATAACCACCATGAGCACTAGAAGTAGAGTATCCTCCAACATATCCAATAATGGTATTGGTATCAACCGTCTGTCCCATCGAAACATTAAAACGGAGCAAATGATAATAATAAGTAGTATATTCTTTACCATCGACATTAACATCAATATAAAGCATATTTCCACCACATTTATATTGATAAACCATTCCAGATACAACACCAGCTGCAGCTGCATAAACTGGAGTTCCTTCAAATGGACTAGCCCCACCAATATCCAAGGCATTATGATAACTTCCCCAACGGTATCCTACAGTACTTGTAATAATTCCATAATTTAAAGGTTTCATCCACCCAGAACTAACTGGAACTTTAGAACAATCAGACAACTTAACATCATCTGTAGTTTTTCCAAGCACTTTAGAACACATCTCTACATTCGTATCTAATTTATTTTTAGCAGTCTTAACTTGCTCATCAATATCCAATGCATATTTATCATATTCTTCTAGTTTTCCATAATTCTCTTCAATGATTTTTTTATATTCTTCAGATTGCTTCTCAAGTTTCTCTGTTTTCTCTTCTAATTCTACTTTCAAATCTTCATTTTTTTTAATTTCTTGTTCTAATTCTTCCATTGTATTTTGAATGCTATCAGAAATTTGCTCAATTGCTGCAATTCTCATAACCATCTCAGTCATCGTCGTAGAACCAGTCACATATTCAACATAAGCATTTCCACCTTGAACTTGTTGCAAATATAAAAGAACTTGATCAGCCTCTTTTGTTAATTCTTCAATTTTTTCATTAGAAACACGAATATCCTCTTCTGCCTGTTCCATATCAGCTTCAGCTTGATGGATATCTTCTTCTGCTTGCTTAACTGCAGCTTCTTTCTCAGCAATCTCCTGTTTCGCAGCCTCACTCAAAGCTTCATTCTCTGCTTGTTGCTGCAACAACTCATTATAATTAGCCCTTAAATCTCCTAAAGTTTTCGGATCATCAATTAAAGCCGAAGCTTGAGGCATAAACAAAATCATCAAAACAAAAAAACAACCAATTATTCTCTTCATCCGTATCCTCCATATACATCTTACCATAAAAACTATTTTTTTGCATCTATGGTGTCAAGTGCTACAAAAACATTGCCATATAAAGAGGATAATTGATCACACCATCCCTCTCACCTATATTTTTAGTAGACAACTTAATACCTTGCTTTACACCCCAATTTTGCATTACCGAACGAAGAGATTTTGCTCTTGTATTCTCTGCAGACTTTACCTCTACAGCAGTCACCTTATCTAAATAGCGAATAAAAAAGTCAATTTCAAGTTGAGAATTATACTCAAAATAATACAATTTCTTTCCAGATTTCGTAAAAATATCAGCAATAATATTTTCATAAATGGCACCTTTATAAATTCCTAAATTTCCATTTAATATATCTTTGGCAGCGCCATCTTCTAACATTGCCACAAATAGCCCAGTATCTCTCATATATACTTTAAACACATCATTTTTCACATTTCCTTCTAAAGGAAATTCTGGAGTTGAAAGATTATAACAAAAATTAACAATGCCGGCATCAAAAAGCCACATTAAACTTCCAGCATATTTTCTTGCACTGCCACCCTTCTCTACCAAACTGTATTGAAATTTCTTATTCGCTTTAGCAAGTTGTTGCGGAATTGAAAAGAAACAAGCACGCGCCTTATTTTTCTCTATTCCTTCTGCATACTTTTGAATATCACTACCATAACCATTTAAAATATCTCTTTGAATTTTCAACACATTTTGATAATTATGACTAGAAACATACTCTAGTACTGCCTGAGGCATTCCACCAACAACAATATAACGTTTAAATAAATCCAACATTTTTTCATGAATTGCAGTTGGAACTTGTTTTTTAGTATCAAAATACTTTTTTAAGTCTTTGATAGATTCATCAGATACTCCATTCGCCCAACAGAACTCTTCAAAATCTAAAGAAGACATTTCTAAATGTTCAACATAACCAACTGGATAAGAAGGTACCTCTTTATAATTAATTCCTAATAAAGACCCTGAGGCAATAACATCAAATCGCTTATCAATAGAAAAAAACTTCAAAGCAGTAATTGCTCTAGGACAATTTTGAATCTCATCCAAAAAAATCAGAGTTTTTCTGGGTACTAGCTTGACATTAGGAACACTAAAACTAATATTACTAATTAATACATCCACTTCCAAACTATCTTCAAAAATACTTTTATACCCTTCATTTTCATCAAAGTTGATTAACACATAATTTTCATAATTTTCTCTAGCAAAATTATCAATAATATATGTTTTTCCAACTTGTCTTGCACCCCCAACAAGAAGACAATTCTTATTTTCTTTTTCTTTCCACATCAACAAGTCTTGCTCCACTTTTCTTTTCAACATATCTATCACCACCTAAATAATAAACGATTTTGCTTAATTTTGCAAGAATTTCTATAAAATTTTACATATTTTTCGTACGAATAAATTGCATAAATTACATATTTTTCGTACGAACCAAAAAAATATTTTAAAAAAACATCAACTTAAATCGAAAAAATGACATTTTATACAAATAAAACATCAGAAAAAAAGACAACATTAATCGCTGTCTTAATACATATCATAACGAGAGTAGAAACTCCAACCATAAGTATTAGGAAATCCTGGTGGTGTAATAACATTACTTCTTGATACAGAATAACCATTATAATATCCTCGGGCTACTCCAAAATGTAAATGAGCTCCCGTAGTACAGTTATCATATCCACCATACGCACTAGAAGTACTAGCTCCACCGCCTACCCAACCAATTACCGTATTTTGATCTACGACGTCGCCAATTTCTACATTAAAATCTAAAAGATGATAATAGTAAGTAGTATAAGCTTGTCCACCTACATTCACATCGATATAAAGCATATTTCCACCGCAACTATAACGATAAATCTTTCCTGACACAACCCCAGCAGCGGCAGCATAAACTGGAGTTCCTTCAGCATTACCACCAATATCTAAAGCATTATGATAACTTCCCCAACGATATCCCACTTCACTTGTAATTCTTCCATGAACCAAAGGTTTCAACCAAGAATCATTCGTAATAACAATTCCACTGTTAGAACCACCAGAATTACTAGGAGGAGTCACAGGTTTCGGTTTAACACAATCTTTACTAATAATCGCGTCATCCCCTTTACTAGCTGCATACAACGCACAGTTCGTTTCTGCGGAATCCAATTTAGACTTTAAAGACTTAATCTGTGTATCAATATCTAAGGCATATTTATCATAGCTTGCTAAATCATTAGTTCTAGAAGCAATAGTAGCCTCATAACTTTGCTGCTGCTTCTCTAAATTTACTTTCTTTTCTTCTAACTGAGCTTTCAATTCCTCATTTTTCTTAATTTCTGCATCTAATTCATCCATCATACTATGAATTTTATCAGATAATTGCTCTACGACAGCAACTCTCATTACAAAATCAGTCATAGAACTTGCTCCTGAAACATATTCTACATAAGCATTATTGCCTTGCATTTCTTGTAAATAACGAAGTACATAATCTGCCTGAGACGACAACTCATTAATCTTAGTATTCGACTCATCAATTGCCGTTTGAGCTTCCTCCATTTCCCCCTCAGCAACATGGATCTCTTTTTCAGCTTCCGCAATCGCCGCCTGATTTTCAGCAATTTCCGCTTTAGCCGAAGCACTTTTATTATCGTTTTCTTCTTTTTCTTTTAATTTACTTTGATACAAAGCCTTTAATTCTCCTAAAGTTTGTTCTTCTTCACTAGCCAAAGCCACCGGAACAACACTAGAAAACAGAAATAGAAAAACAAGAATACCACTAACAAATCGTTTCATCATATTTTCAAATGCTTTCTAACTGCTCTCCATGAACCAAACATACCGACTAAAGAACCAATGAGCAATAATATTAAAGACAAGTAAATAACAAATGGGAACGGCTCTACCAATGTAATAATCTTAGTAAATACGTATCCACCAGTTTGATTATACAATACAACATAGCCGTAAATACTAATTAATATTGGAATAATACTACCAAACACTCCTAAAATAAATCCTTCAAAAATGAATGGCAACTTAATTGCAGAGTTACTTGCCCCCACAAGTCGCATAATTTCAATCTCAGTTTTTCTTGAGAAAATAGTTAATTTAATCGTATTACTAATTAAGAAAGCCGTAACAAGTACTAAAGCAACAACCATCGCAATAGTTCCCCAGCTAATCGCATCGAAAATGCCAATAACATTTTCAACCATGCCTTCCCCATATTCCGCGCTACTAACAAAATCATATTCTCGAATTTTATTAGCCGTTTCACTTAAATCATCTACATTTTTAACTGTAACAATGACTGAATCCAAAAGAGGATTTTCTTCCAAATAATCCAAAGTGGTCTTTAAAGTATCACTTTCCTTTTGCATCTCTGCTTTCCACTCATCTTTATTTTTTATTTCATAAGTATCTACATTATCCATCGTTTTTAAGGCATTCTCAAGTTCCATTTTTTGCTCATCAGTGACATCTTGTTTATAATAAACAACAATCGTAAGTTCATGCTCTAATGTTGTTGTAACCTCACGAACATTATAAGACAAAAATATTGCTACAGCCACTAAAATCAAAGTAATTGTTGTACATAAAATAGAAGCCATAGACAAAGAAAAATTACGGAATACACTTTTAAATGAATCTCTGATACTTCTACTTAGAATCCTTAACGCTTTCATGAACTTTATAACTTCCTTTCTTCACATCACTAGCAAGCACACCATCTTCAATCACCAAAACACGTTTTTTCATACGATTAACTAAATCTTTATCATGTGTTGCCATAATAATTGTCGTTCCCATAGAACGGTTAATATTATCTAAAATCTTCATAATTTCCTTTGAAGTATCTGGATCCAAGTTTCCTGTAGGCTCATCACAGATTAATAACTTAGGATCATTTGCTAAAGCTCTAGCAATCGCAACACGTTGTTGCTCTCCACCAGATAACTCACTTGGCAAATTTCTAGTTTTTTCTTTTAAACCAACAGCTTCTATAGCCCTTAAAACCTTTGGTCGAATCTCATTGCTTGGAAGTCCCAATGTCTCCAAAGCAAATGCTACATTTTCATAGACATTTAACTTAGGAAGCAATTTAAAATCTTGAAACACAACTCCTAATTTTCTTCTAAGTTTATAAACTTTAGAATTTCTTAATTTTGCAACATCAATTCCTCCGACAATAACTTTTCCTCGTGTCGGTTTTTCCTCACGATATAACATCTTAATGAATGTACTTTTTCCAGAACCGGTCGAACCAATAACAAAGACAAATTCTCCTTTATCGATCGTAACACTTAAATCAGCAATTGCTGTAGTTCCGTTTTTATATATTTTATAAGCATGTTCTACTTTAATTAACTTCATTACTTCCACCTCGCATTATAATCATATCACAAATAAGACTTTATATAAATGGTAAATTCCTCCTCTTAACACCGCCTTGCACTTCATAACAATCATTAATAATGATAAAAGCAGCTGGATCCATCTCTAAAATCATCTCTTTAAACAAATAATAATCCTTATTCGGCACAACACACATTAAAATAGAAGTTTTTTCTTTCGTATACCCACCTTGAGTTTCTAAAATGGTAACTCCTGCATGTAACTCTTCTAAAATAAAATGCTCCACTTCCTCTTTACGCTTCGTATGAACAAAAAACAATTTAGAATCAGAAATACCAATAATAATCTTATCCATCAAATTAGTGTAAATAACTAAAATAATAATGGCATAAATCATTTGATTAATACCAAACACAAATCCCCCAACAAGAATAATCGCGCCTTGTACATACATAGAACATTTTCCTTCAGACATATGAAAGTACTTATTCACAATTCGAATCGCAATATCAGAGCCACCTGTATCAAATCCCATTTTATAAATAATACCATAAGCAAAACCATATAAACTAGCTGTAACAATAATGAGGAGCACAATATTATCAAACACAACATATTGGCTTAAAAAACGCGCCAAAGGTTCTGTCAAAGTAATAAAAAACGGATACATGATACTACCAACTATAGAAACAGATGTCCGCTCGAACCCTAACGTTAAAAAACTAATCACAATTAATAAAATCGTTGTAATATAAATAAAAACCTGTGGATTCCAACCAAACAAATCCTGAAATACAATAGAAAGTCCCGTAGTTCCCCCAATCACAAAATGGTTAGGAAGCAAAAACAAATTATAATTAAGTGCAAGTAAAAAAACGCCAAACAAAATTACAGCAAACCGTTTATAAAAATCTCTTTTAAAAATCACTTCTTTTATTTTACTGATATCCATATGATCACACTCTCATCATAATTATAACGAAAAAAAAAGAAAGAAACAACAAAAAGAATGGAAATGATATGTCGAACATATACTTTAAAGAGGTGATAGAATGAACGGAAGTTTCTTTAGTAATCCTACTTTTCCAAGTACAACGAATGTCCCAATGAGTCCACCCGGAAATATCAGCAGTCAATCCTCTCTCCCCTTAGAACAAAGCTTAATTGAAAACATCTTAAGATTAAACAAAGGAAAACAAGTCAAAGTTTATGCTTCGTATCCAGATTCTAATGAATGGCGAGATAAAATCTATACAGGAATTATTGAGGAATCCGGTAGAGACCACTTAATTCTCTCCGACCCAACAACCGGAACTTGGTACTTAATAAGAATGCTTTATGTAAACTTTGTTGAATTTGCAGAAAAAATCAATTACAATGTGGATTACTCAGATACGTTTGATTAGCAATTAGACTATCTAATTGCTTTTTTTTGCTCCTTTTTATATTCTGCATCTAAGAATGATGTAACATATCATCTATCAAAATTCCAACATTACTACCTAATTCATTTTTTAAAGAATCTAAATCTTCCGCATATTTCTTTTCTCTTACAATTGCTTCTTGTACATACGGCTCAAAACACTTAAAATTTAACTTTGATTTTTTATATTTACAAATATCATGGAGCCTTTTTTCTAAATATCTTCTTGAACTACTAACATAACGATTTTCTAGCATTTCTGAAGTGTCATCTACTTCCACTTCAGGAAAGTGAAGCATGAGCCAAAATTCAAAATTAGGATTACTAACATATAAATGAACATGATTCTCTTTACAAAACCGAACCAGCTCATCATATTGAAACTCTTTAAAATTTTGTCTATCTCTATCTATCACGATATTTAATTTATCAGTAGTACTAGAGTAAGTAACATCTTGCATTTCAAAATACATTGAAAAATTTCTAGCCAAATCCTGATAAATATCACTCTTAAAAATTTGTAAGAACAGATGATCAAGATCTTTTTTCTGTATTCTATATTTCTCACTCTTATAAATTAAAATTAATTTCTCATAAATATCGTTGATATCAATATCATAATGATTTTCTCTAATAAAATTATCAATTCTATTTTTTAATTCTAAAACGGTAATTTCATCAGCAGTAGCATTTATCAAAAACTCTTGAACCATTTTAGCTATAAAATTAGGATGACTATTTCGAATAGTTGCATAATCTCTTAATATATTAATAATTGTTACATTTTCTGAAATGATAGAATTATTTAATCCTGCAAAATACTGCGGCTCAGAACAACTTCCTTCAGAGACAATAAAATACTTCGGTTTATATGTTCTAATTTCAGATTTTCTAGCAACAGCAAACTCTTCATTAATCCTCATAATCAGAATCTATTTGGGCAATCGCGCCAAACCTTCCCTCTAAATAAGCTTTATCTATTTTTCTATCAAATCTTGCAACATCTCTAAATTCTTCTAGTGAATAAATTCTAGAATTACCTTTTTCTTCTTTTTCTGCAAACCAAATCTCGTCCCGACGAACCAAATCAAAATCTAATGTTTTTAATTCATGAGTAGTCACAACCAACTGATTACTATTTTTAGATTTCAAAAAAATTTTCAATAGACCCGTTACCAAAATTGGATGCAAACTACTATCTAATTCATCAATCAAAAATAATTTGTCATGAGTCAGTAAAATATCTATTAATTCTAATATTCTAATCGTACCATCAGATTCATCATAAGCGCCAAAATAAATATCTTGATTATGTTTATGCAAAAACTTTAATGAACATACATCATAAGAATTATCGTTTTGTTTCTGTATTGTATAAATATCATTTTCAATTCTTAATGTAAATCTAACATTAGAATATTTCAAAGACAGAACATCTATTTCATGTAATAAATTTTGATAATCATTATCAGACAATTTAGCTTTAATATTATTAATATCATCTGGTTCCGTAACAAAATCTGAAATATTGATATCCAACGCATTTAAAATTTTAATAATTTTATTCTTATTTTTTATATAATCTATATCAAACAATTTATGTGTAGAAGGCCTAATAATAACTGTATCCTGCATAATAAATTTAAAAACACTTATAATATCAGAAAAATAAGCATCATTATTAGAAGACATCACCAATCGTCTTGTCATTTCACCTAAAAACAAAGTTTGCTGATTTTTTTTCATTTCCTCCAAACAGTTTGTAAAATTAGAATGTTTTTTATTCAAAATATCTGATTGATAACACTGCTTTTGTAAATCTCTTTCAAAAATAATTTTTTTCTTATTTTTTGTCATATCAATTAACCATTCAGATACAATAATCCGTTTATAAATATTGATTTCAAAACCATAAGAATAAAGTTTATCATTCAAAGATAATTCATATTCAAAATAAGAATTCTTTTCTTTTCCATTATCAATACCCCTATAATATTGATTATTGATAAGACAATTAATACCTTTACTAAGTAGTACTTGAACAATACTAAAAGCTAATATCAAATTAGATTTACCAGAACCATTCGCACCAAACATTCCAGAAAACCGCAAAATCTTATGACTGTTTTTTAAAACAATATGATTTTCATTATTTCGAGTCTTACCTGCAATCATAGAGAAATATTGTACATCCTGAAACGATCTAAAATTTCCAACTTTAAATCCCATTAGCATAAAATAAATTCCTCCTCCAATCTAATTTTATTATATTACTTTTTTTCACGTTTACACAGGATATTATACCAATTTATTAAAAATTTACAATATTTTTTACGATTTTTTCACATTTTTATCCAATTTTCTAAAAACTTACGTTCTCTACCAAGAGTAGTCGCTTCTCCATGTCCAGGATATAGCACAGTATCATCTGAAAATTGTTCCAAAAAATGCTTTAAACTCAATTTCATTCGCATTTCATCTCCACCTAAGTCAGTTCGCCCAATACCATCTTTAAAAATAAAGTCTCCAACAAAAACACATCCTAGTTCCGAAAAAGCAAAAGAAACAGAATTATCTGTATGCCCTGGTGTTGCTATCGTATCAAAAAGAAAGTCAGTCGAAGAAACTTGATTTTCTATCAAGGAATAAACACTATTTAGTTCTTCCAAAGCACCAATATGATCAAAATGATGATGGGTTACCAAGATTCCAACCACATGATAGGGCTTCAAAAATTCCAAAATACGTTTTGCTTCGTCTCCAGGATCAATCACCAACGCTTCATTTTTATTATTAATCACAACATAACAATTTTCTTTCAACTCACCAACAACAATTTTTTCAATTTTCATATTCATCACAGCTATATTATAGCAATTTTTTTGCAAATACGCTTGTAAAATTTCAAGAAAACTCGTAAGGGCTAGAAATAGTACCGTCACCAGATACAGTAACATTACTACGGATATTTATAACTGGACGAAGAGCAAGTGTACCATTCGCACTGCCATCATCAATATTGCCAGAAGTGTTCATATAAAACAAACGAGCACCCCAGTCCGTAATGTCGAACGGATTATAATACCCTACTGGTGTCATCGTCCAAAAATGATTTCCTGTGGTTAAGTAACTATTTAATGCCCCTTTTTGATAATTATAATTTCCATCAAAGAAACCTCCACTGGAACCAGAAAGCATTACCTCATCTGCTGTAATGAGTCCCACTGGATACGTTAAAGCTTTGTTACCTTTATTTGATGATGATACTGTATACAAATCACTTGAATTTTCACAGGTAAGAGATGGTGTACTGGTCGCAACTCTTACATACCCTTTCATGTAAGTAGAAGTTGTGCCTGTTCCTACTCCACTTTGTCCATTTAACGTACTTCTATCTCCACAAAAACCAACATTCGTATCAATATATGATACATAAGAAGATAAGACACTCGTATAAAAATTATCATTTGCTTGTTTTATGACTGAGGATGTTCCTGTACCATGCACATTTCCACTGATATACATATATCCTAGATACATATTATCGTTTTGAGCAGGATTAAATCGACTAGTTCCTACTTGCCTATCATCACTGGCTTCACCATTCGCGTGTGCTACTGTTCCATCATAAATCATTCTGATACTACCATTTCCATTAATCCTTATAATCCTCCAGTAACAATTGGCAAAATAGACATAGTTGTTTTCGACACTTCCACGGTAATAATAACTTGTTCCATCATCATCTGTCGTTTCAAAGATTCCCTTTTCATGGGATTCGCATGTCGCATCATCACAAGCTGACTTCGTAAAATCCGGTGTGTATGTATAAACATCTAAATCTCCTAAAACCGTTGATACTGTTTTTGTTTTTGTAAAATATAGATTACATTTCGTTCTTGAATAATCGGTTGTCGTGTATCCAGAATAGTCGCCAATAAATCGCCATTTAGAATAATCCCAAGATGGTATCACTCCATTCGTACAATTGCTACTTTCTTCATCTAACATATATCCACTGTCTTGTGTTGGAAGATTTCTTGTAATCTGACCATCCACATAATAGGCAAAATAGATATCTCCTGGATCTTGATATGTTCCATTAATCACATTAAAATTCTTATCTTCTGTAAATACAGCAAAACTAGTATACAAAAATACTCCTGCTAGTAATAAAATACAGCACACCGTAAAAATCACAATAAATCTTTTTTTAGTATCTTTTTCTTTAAATTTTTCTAGCTTCATAGTACACA
>DVHP01000001.1 GCA_018711945.1 Candidatus Ventrenecus avicola | reverse complement strand
TTGTAGGATATCTTAATTTTCTAAGATACCCCCCCCCCTAAAATTTTTCTCTTTTTCATTTTGATAACCTACCTTCTATTTAAATTTTACTATATTTTACTTTAAGTTTCAATGAAAAGAAAAAAAAGCTATTGCTAGCTTTCTACTGTAAGAATAGTATTAATGATATTGCAAAGAATAAAAATCCTAAAATTGCTGTTAATCTTGTAATTAATAATTCTAATCCTCTTTCTTTTACTACACCGAATAGTCGATCATTGCTGCTTCCAATAATTTGACCAGCATCGCTTGCTTTATTGCTTTGTAGTAAAACTAGGACGATTAATAAAACTGAAATAACTAATAGTATTGTTTCTAACATAATGTCCCTCCATACGCACTCATGTTAGCATAAATTTTTCGAAATATCAAGATATTTCATAAATCTATATGGCAAATAATACGATTTCGGTTGGAAAGATTGGGCCTCCATAATATCTTAAATAGTAGTGATAAGATAAATTTAGTTTTTCTAGATATTCCCATAGAGTTAATAGTTCTTCATAGCCATGGTAAACAGAAAGTAATAGTTTCGGTTTGTCTTTTATAATATGGTTTTCTGCTCCTTTTAGTGCTTTTAATTCTGAGCCTTCGATATCCATTTTTAGGATTGTGATTTTTTCGTTGATATCATCATCTAGTGATGTTACTTCTAACTCACCTACTTCTGTTATCTCTAATTGATTTGATGAGGTACTTATTTCGTGAATTTTGATGCTACCCATTCCTACTTCATCGGAAACTGCTTTTTGTTTATAAATGATTCGGGGATAGTTTTTTACTCTTTCTTTTAATTCACGCATACTTTGTTCCGTCATTTCATAAGCATATATTTTTTTGTAATTATCACCATAGATTCCAATAAAGTCTTTGATTGTATCACCAGTAAATGCTCCTAAATCTACAAAAACTTCTTCTTGGCAAGATGGAATAATATCTAAATCAAAATAATGGGAAAAGCATTTTTCCATAACTTGTTCTAAATTAATAAAGTCATAGTTATACCAATTGTTTAGGATGGCATAGAATATTTTTTTAGAACGATAGTCCTCTAGACTTTGATACATTTTTTCGAACTTTTCACTGTTCTCTTTTAAAAATTTACTTAGTCTTTCTAATGTAGAAAAATCGTTTTCTGTAGGATGAAATGAGCCCCAGAAGGAAAAGTTATCTAAGAATTTGCTAATGCTTTCTTGGGTATCTACAGGTACCATTTTTAGTTTTTCTATTATGTGTTCATAAATTTCTTTTTCAGAAAATAATTTTAATTCACTGATTAATTCTTTCATTTTTTTATCTAACTCATTCAAATATATCACCTATTGTAGTTTATTTTTTGGGCATTAAAAAAATAACCATTTCGGTTACTTATTTTAACTTTTCATAAATTTCTTCTACTTTATGAGTAGGTTTAGTTTCTAAGTCAGGTAATAAGTGCATGTGGAAATGTTTCACTACTTGTCTTTCTCCATAATTATAACTTACTGTCATACTCTTTTTATCTAACTTTTTCATAATTTCTGGAGTTAGTTTTTTCGCTACTTCATTCATATGAAGAATAATTTGCTCATCTAATTCCATCATATCTGTATAATGTTTCTTTGGTATTAATAATACGTGCCCATCACATGCTGGGTCAATATCCATAATTCCAACAATGTAATCATCTTCATAAATTTTATAACTAGGACTTGTTCCTTCAGCAATTTTACAAAAAATACAATCCATTATTCTTCACTCTCTTTCTTTGTTAAATATTCATTAATGACTTTGTATATTTCTTCACGACCTTTTTTGGTTGTTGATGAGAAATGAATGAAATCTTTGTCTTCTATTTTTAATGTTTCTTTGATTAGTTTGTCTTGTTTTGCCCGGCTAGAAGCACCCACTTTGTCATATTTTGTAGCAACAATTGTAATGTTGATATTATAGTATTTTAGGAAGTTATACATCATAATATCGTCTTCGGTTGGTTTATGACGGTAGTCAATTAACATAAATACATGAGATAGCGTTTCTCTCTTTTTTAAATATTCTTCAATCATTAATCCGATTTTTTTATCGCTGTCTTTGGATAGTTTTGAGTAGCCATATCCTGGAACGTCTACTAGAAAAAATGCATTGTTTACTAAGTAAAAGTTTAGTGTTTGTGTTTTTCCAGGTTTACTTGATGTTCTTGCAAAATTTTTACGGCATATTAAGGCATTGATGAAACTACTTTTTCCAACATTACTTCGACCAACTAGTAAAAACTCTGGTACTACTTCTTCGGGATATTGACTTTGTCTTACTGCAATTGTCTTTAATTCGACAGAATTTATTTTCATATCATCACCTGTGACTCCATTATAAAGGAAAAGTTATATTTTTGCAAATTATCGCATTAAAAGTAGACCTAAGCTCAATTCTTTTTGGAAATTATTATATTCCTCTTCTTTGATTGGTAGTCCAAGATATACTCGCTGTTCTAGAGGAATTGTTGTCATGATTTCTTCTTCTGTTTTTTTATAAAAGGAAAGTTCTTCACAATTGCCATATTCTTCTAGGGTTGGTCCCTTTAAGGATTTTTTGTAAATATCTTTTTTGACCATAGCAGACTGCACTAGTGAATACCCTAATACATCCGGATTGTTTTTTAACGTGAAAGACAGCTGGCATATTAATTTTCTTGATTTTAAATCAGCCATTCTTTCACATATTACTGGACTCTTCCTTATTCCTTTGTAGTTCTCAACACATGCTTTGATTAAAAAATATTCATCTGTTTTTCTTTGCATAAGAAGTTGTTTGTTTTGACATGCATGCTCTATTTCGTGACTTATTATTTGAATGATTGTTAAATATAGATTTAGTGTTTTTGAGTCTTCTTTTAATGGCACAAATAACTCTTGCTTTAAAGTATCCATCAGCGAAGTTTGACTAATGTAAAGTATCTTTTCTTGAAAATCATATGATGCTGGTACATCATTTTCTTTAAAAATATATGGCAAGATGATTGTTTGCTTCAAAAATTCTTTTAAAAAATTGTATTTGGTTAAAACATTAATTACATCCATTATAAATTTTGATTGTAAAGATTGTTCTTTATAGTTATTAGCGATTAATCTTTTTAAAGATTCTTCCATATCGTTCCCCCTCTTTGTATGTGTTATTCTAGCATATTTTTTATAGAAATCAAGAAAAAAAGAAGATGCTACTCTTCTTAAAAATTATCCATAAAATCTATCGCTCTATTTTTTGTTAGTACAGCATCGGTACAATTTAGGATACCACTTAAAATAAAGTATGCTCCTGCAACTTGAGTGACAACTAAATTACTAAATGGATTAATGAATATCAAGATGCTCATGAATATTTCTAGAATTGCTGAAACTAGTAATAAAGACCAGCTTGATTCATTGATTGTTTTTAATCTTAAAGATAAATCGATTTTTACTATTGCTAAATAAAGCATCCAGACTCCTATAAATACAGTCACTACTTGACTAAATGTAAATGGATTGATAATTGTTAATATTCCTAAAATGACACTTAAAATACCATAAACTAAATGAAATTTAAAGATTGGGAAATTTTTTCTTTTCATATAGCCGTAAATATTCATAATACCAGAGGCTAAAATAATTATTCCAAATAGTATACTTAATACTTGAACACTGATGCCTGGCCAAATTAAGAAGATGACTCCTATCAATATTAATACTATGGAAATCGCTATTTCTATCCACATGATTTTACGAAATAATCTGTCTAAATCTGTTAATAATCGTCTTGTTCTTTTTCTAAAGAATTTACTAAATAATCCTTCCTCGTTTTCACTTTTATTTTTTTTTCTTTCTTTGCCTTCATTATACATAGATATTCCTCCCAATTGTATTATACCACAAATAATTATTTTTTCAGTTGTTTTTGTAGTACTTCTACTTCACTTAAGTACCGATCGAGATCTGATTCTTCTATTATATCCAGATTTAGATTTTGTAGATATAACTCAAATACATTTTGTAAAGCATAGTTCATTGATTTTAAGTTTGCTTCTAATGTGTTCGTTCTTATTCTTAAGTAAGAAAGTGTATCTATCGCGACTAATCTTGATCCTGTAAATAATAAATTAAAAGGCAAATCATCAATCAAAATATTTTCTTTGGACAAAATTTCTACATCTCTTCTAAATATTTCTATAGCTTTTCTAAGTCTTTTAAAATTTATTTTTAGAAACATTGTTTCTGAAATAACACTAGTTTCTGAAAAATAGTCTTTCGGAATGTATTTGCTCGTGTATCCCCAGACAAGATCTTGATGAGTAAACAGATCGATTGGAAACTCAAAGGAAGGTAGTTTGATTTGCTCTTTTGTTACGACTTCATCTGGCGAATATAATGATGAGGTCCATGTTGCATCTAGTAAGTTTTTATAAACTAAGTCATCTACATTAGATAAATAGCATTTTGCTTCTCCGCCTTCATTCAAATAAGTGAGATGCTGATTTTGTAAAAAAGTTTTATATTCTTTTTCTGTTTCAAATTCTATATTCGCCATGGTATCGCCTCTTTTTTAGTGAGTGATATTCTAACATATTTTTTTGAAATAAAAAAGATAGTTTTATTCTGTTTTTACAACAAACGGTTCACTTTTTGTTCCAATTCCCCCAGTAATTTCTACATTTGAATTGAGGTTAATGACTGGACGGACACCTACCCAGCTGCCCGTCACACTAGTGTAACGGCTCGCTAGTCCACTGTTTTCAAGACTGAATACACGTATAAAACTGTCAGCAGGATCGAAATAACTTGAAGACATTGCCCAATATGTAGACTCTGAAAATGGGTATGCTAATTTATTAATATAATCTCTTCTGTATCCAGCGTACATCAATTCATCAGCTGTAATTAGTCCAATTGGACTTTTTGCTGCTTGATTTCCTGTTATATTTTCGACTGTAAATAAATCATTTGTCGCATCAGGACATATTAGAGTTGGACTAAATGTGGCATAATATCTTTCATATGGTGCGTAGTAAGTTGATGTTTCTGTATTTACTCCGTCTCCATTGTCTTTTATTGTAGACAACGTTCTATCATTGCAGAATCCACTGTCTGCTATATAGGTTGCATAACTACTTAAATGCTCTTGATACCAATTTTCTAAATATGCTTTTATACTAGAATCATTGGTGTTTGCATTGACTTCTTCTAAAGTTGTTCCAGCGATATCTCCATACATATAGCCTGCATATAATGGAAGATCCCGCCTCGTATTAAATGCACTATTTCCTATTGTTGAATTTGAACCTGTTGCATCTGGAGTTGTTCCAGCATATAAAAGTCTGACACTTCCATCCCCATTGATTCTTATAATTCTCCAGTAATATCCGGCAAAAGAAACGTAGTTATTGTTCACACTTCCTCGGTAATAATAACTTGTGCCATAATCATCTTGTGCTGCATATAATCCTTTATCTGATTTATCGCTTTCTAATTCTGTTTGAGTATATGTTTCAGCTCTTTGAAATGTATATCTTGTAACTGGATAGATTGTGTCATCAGAACCTGATACTGTAGTTTCTTCTGTATTCGTTAAACTTCCAATCCGATACATAGTCGTACAATTGGTATTATGGTATACACTTAGTTTCCCTGCTGAAGATACATTTGTGTTTGAACTACATACATAATAATTTCCACTTGAGAAGTCAATCGTACTTGAATCTTGATAAATTAAATCTCCGAGATAGTACCTTCCCGTTTCTGAATCAAAACTATAAGTATTAGAGAATGCTACCACCACATCTGTTTCATTTAGTTCAGATGCATAACCTAAACCGCTTCCTACATCCTCTTTTCTTGCAACTGTCCAATTCACTGTATCTGTAGTACTTGTGGCACTTGCCTCTTGCCATTCAATGATTGGTGCTGTTTTTGTAAAATCCGGTGTTTGCTTTGCATTAATTTTATCGATTGCTGATTGAATATCTGTTACTTGATATTCATTTGCTAATATTGCATCATGCAAGGTCGTTATTCCATTTTCTACTGGACTATAAGTGCTTGGTACTCCTGTTATTGTAATTCTTGCACTTAACGACTTTCCAATCGCTTCTGTCGTATTCTGGTCTACATCACTATCTATCCATAATCTTAAGGTATAGTCTTCACTATCTCCATTTCCAAGTGAGCCTCTTGCTAATATTCTTGCTTCTGTT
>DVHP01000009.1 GCA_018711945.1 Candidatus Ventrenecus avicola | reverse complement strand
AAAATGGGTGGATATCACTGATAACAGATAAGCATAAATGTAATATTACAAAAATAGAACAGAGAAAATTCAAACTAAATATTGATGTTATAGCAGAACAATTTGAAGAATTAAAAATAAGTATAGATACTAATATTGAATTGTAATATATGACTAAAGTAATAATTTTGGGGAGGATGATTTAGTATGAAAAATAGAGCAATAACGACTTTATTTATGCTAGAATCTCTTGATGGCAAGATTAGTAGTGGAAATACAGATGAATTAGATGCTGATAAAGACTGGTGTCAAATAGATGGAGTTAAAGAAGGGTTACATCAATATTATGAAATAGAATCTACCACTGATTACTTTTCATTAAATACTGGTAGGGTAATGGCTAAAATTGGCGTTAATGATAGGAAAGAATATCATAATAAAGTAGAAGTGAAATTTATTATTATTGATAATAAACCACATTTGAATGAGAATGGCATAGATTATATATGCAACTGGGGTGAAAGGTTAATATTAGTTACAACAAATAAGAAACATGTAGCATATTCTCTTGCAGATAAATATGATAATTTAGATATTTTATATTATGAAGAATTAGATTTAACAAGATTATTAGAAGATCTATATAGTAAATATAATGCTGAAAGATTAACAATTCAATCTGGAGGAAATCTTAATGGACTTTTTTTGAGAAATAACTTAATTGACTATGTAAATATAGTAATTGCTCCATTATTAGTTGGAGGCAAAGATGTATCTACTCTAATTGATGGAGAGGCAATTAGTTATTCAAAAGAACTAAACAAATTAAAAGCGTTAGAACTTATTGAATGTAATCAATTAGATAATTCTTATATTCAATTAAAATACAGAGTGAAAATATAAACACTAATTTGTAGAGGTGACTAATGATAAGAATGGCAACAAATTCAGACATTGAAAAAATTTGTGAATTGAGAATTTTTCAACAAAAAGATGAGTGGCAAGAAGAATATATTGATAAATTTGATTTATATAATTCTACTAAAAAATTTTTAACAAATCATTTAAACAAAGACTTGTATATTTTTATTAATATAATTGATGAAAATATAGTTGCTACATGTGGACAACAAGTAGTTGATTTATTACCACAATGTAACGATAATGGTAAACTAGGTTATATTTGTAATGTTTATACAGTACAAAGTAATAGAAGGCAAGGGTTCCAAAAAACGCTACTAAATGAAATCATAAAATTTGCTAAAGAAAAAAGAGTGCATAAATTAAGTTTAGATACTGACAATAAAGACGCAATTATGCTATATAAGAAATTAAAATTTTATTTTGATAACTTGGCAATGAAATTGGAGTTATAAAATGTGTAATATAACTTATAATTTGTAAAGGAGGCTAACTATGAGAAAATGTTTAAGATGTAATACTGAGATGGTAGAAGATTTAGATATTAAAGTTGAAGGAGGAGCATACGGAATTAAGGTTACACAACAAGGAATTTTTAAGGATAATTTAGGTAAACTTAAATGTGCTATTTGTCCAGAGTGTGGCTATACCGAAACTTATATTCAAGACCTTTCTCATGTAAAAAATATTGTATTAAATAAAAAAGAAAAATAATTTAAATTTCTATTTCACAATTAGGATTAAAAAGCTAAAGTGAGCTAACAGTATGTTTATTTTACATTTATCATTTATTATACTTTTTGCGAAAGGAGTAATAATAATGAACCAGGAAAAAATAGGAAAATTTATTGTGTCTTTGTGAAAGAAAAATAACTTAACACAAGAGCAACTTGCAGAAAAATTAAACATTACTAAAAATGCTGTTAGTAAATGGGAACGGGGTTTTAGGGTTAATGGATTTATCTCTATTACAACCGTTAAGTGAAATTTTAAACGTATCTGTAACAGAGCTTTTAAATGGTGAGCAAGCAAGCGAAGATGAAATAAATCCTAAAAACGAAACAATATTATTAAATACTATTGATTATGCTTCCAAAGAAGTAAAAAAAGCCAAGAAACATAAGAAGATAATCGCTCCTGTAACTATTTTGATTACTATTATTTTGTTAGATACAGTTCAAGCTATAGTATTTAAAAAAAGCCCTACTATAAGTTGGAAAGAAGAATTACTTGATGAGGATAGTTATGTTGACCGCGGAATACTAATAGATACATATTATTGTGTGAAATCAGGTGATATTATGACAGTAATTCCTACTTTTAAAAACACAAATTTTAATTGTCCTTTAGAATGAAAGAAAAATTTTTCTATTCAGAGTATCAAAAATCTAGGTCCCCTTCTCTCTGCAAAGATTGTTTGCTAGACATTATGGTCTAGTTTTTTTATTTAAAAATAATAACTAGTACTTCGTATGATAAACTAGAACTAAACTAAAAGTTTATTAAAATAAACTAACTGTCGGTTGAGATTATTAAAAAGGAATATTACAATAGAATTAGCAAAGGAGGAAGTTAGATGTCAAATAAAAGTATTGAAGAGATGATTTGCTCTTTAAGAAAAGAAAAAGGAATGACACAAAATGATTTAGCAGAAAAAATGAATGTAACTGACAAAGCTGTATCAAAATGGGAAAGAAATCTTTCGTGTCCTGATATTAATTCTATTCCAAAATTAGCAGAGATATTAGGGACATCAGTAGAAGATTTATTAAATGCTCAAGTTAAAAAACAAGTCAATAAAATTGATGATATTGTTAATATTTCATTGATTGGTGTTGGGCTAGCAATGGGCATTTGTATCATAGTTACGTCTATTTTGAATCAAATGGATACGAATAACGCAGTAATTATGTTAGGAATAGGAATGAGTTGTTTAGCAATTTATTTACTTAAAAATAAAGATAATAAGTAATAATAAACTAGAGATAGATTCTTAAAATTTATCCCTATTTTTTAATAGAAATGATATGACTTAAATATATAATAATTTTTTGATGCATCATTAATAGAATTTATTGACTTAAATTTAAAACTAATATAGAATATTTCGCATCAGTGAGGCGAAGCGATATGGATTTATTTTATGAATTGTTAAATTATTTAGAAACATATGATTTCTCTATTGAGTTAATAAACCATTGTAAGGATATTTTTCAAGCTGGTGGTTGGAATCAAGCGGATTTCGAAAAATTTAGTAGATTATTTTATCAGAAAGTTAGAAAACAATGTCCAATATTATCAGATGATGAAATAAATCAAATTTTGAGAGTTATATATGAGAGAGGCGGTCTTAAATTAAATGATATTCTATTTATAGATGGAGCAGCCTTTTCCGAGAAGACAATGGAGGTATATCCAGGACATATCACAAATTATTTAGACTTTGTATGGGAGTCTAACAAATATAAATGGTGTGATTTTCTAGATACTACATTTTTCTTTTGCTGTACATATTTAAAAACCTTGGATCAATCATTTTTACAGAAATTAAGAGAAGAAATTAATATGATGTTTGTGAAATATTTTCATATTTCAACTCTTCCTGAAAAATTAGGCATGGATAGCGCTGTTAGACAAGAATATGCAATAAGAGCTGAGAAAGAAAAACTAGTTGAATGTTTTCTTAATAAAACAGCATATGACATTTCTATTATTTGTAAAAAGAAGGATGAGTCTACAGTCCGTAAATTAGATATTACTATTGATCCTTTGAAAGAAAGAATACTAACAATTACAAATGTTGATGATAATGTAGAAAGATTAAGTGAAATCATAAATCAATTTAATAGGACGAATGATGGGAACGAATATAAATTAATAAGAAGAAGTAGTAAGTAGATTAAATAAATGTAATAACAAATTTTAATAAATTGTGATTTAAAAGGTAATTTAAATTTAATCAAAATTACTTAATGTAAGTGATTAAAAATTCTTGAAATTGTTTTTTTGTGTTTTTTAATATAATCATTTTACGGTAGAGATGGTTCTAATCCCCTTCTCTCTGTTAAAATTGTTTGCTAGGCAGTATAGTCTAGTTTTTTCTTTTTAAATAATTATATTCTCTAATTTAGGTAAATTTTATTGGTTCTAATTTCTTTACAAATGTAGATATCCTTTTAAATAAATAATATAATAATATCGTTAAATGGTTTAAACGAAAGAAAGGCGTTTTATGAAAAAAGAAAATAGACTAAAAGTTTATTTCGATTCGTTTGGAGTGGTATGCAGGTTTATATGACCAAAAAGCCTGAACTAGAAGAATACCATGTTGATTTATCGAAATATGATAATATCATTATAGGGTCCCCTTGTTGGTTTGGAACTTATGCCCCACCAATTCATACATTCTTATTAGATAATAAAATGAAAAATAAAAATATTTATCTTTTCGTTTGTAATGGCGGAAATCTAAGAAATACTTGGAAAAATTATGAAGAAGTTTTAAAAGGAAATCAATTGTTTCTAGATTGGATTTAGTTTACCCTATTAAAAATGGAATAGAAGATGCAAAAAAGAAAACGAATGAATGGATTACAAGTAATTTGAAATAAAGTTCGTTTAAAAAGTTTTTTTCTCATGGGGTGTTTCTCTTTCCTTCTCGTTACTATGGTTGTTTTTTACTAGACGTTAAGGTCTAGTTTTTATTTTGGATATATATATGGTTATTCTCTTTTTTATTTTATTGTTCAATGTTATAATTATTTTAATAAGTGTAAGTAAGGAATATTTTTATCCTTGCTTTGTTGAAATTTCTAAAATGAATGCAAGAAATATGATAATAAGCATATAGGAATAATAAGTTGTATGGAGGATTTATGAATAAGGGTAAAACTGGAATATTGATGATAATATTAGGAAATATTTTGTATTTAGCTTATATTTTCTTTTGTGGTAATGAGACTACACCATTTGCAGAGTTTAGTACAGGATTATTATTAGGGTTATCTGTAGGAATTAATCTTATCGGAATTATATTATTAGTACTATTTATTTCGAAAAATGATAGCCATAAATAATTTATATAAAAAAGTTAGGAGGTATAGCAATGTATAAAACTATTGTTATTGAATATTCGCCAAAAGCAGATGATATGGCAAAAAAGATTGAAGAAAAAGCAAATGAAATGTTACAAGATGGATATGAACTTATTACTATGTCAATTACAGGAACTGCCAAGACTATTCTTGTATTTAAAAAGCAATGATAAACTGGAGGATTTATGAGTAATATTATCTTATATGGTTCTCATTATGGAACAACAAAGCTATATGCTGAAGAACTTTCTAGAAGAACGAATATTGAAGTGAGTTCTTTTAAAACTATTAAAGATATTAATCAGTATGACACGATTATTTATTTAGGAGGATTGTATGCTGGTGGTGTTTTAGGAATGGCTAAAACTCTAAAAAATTTAAATGATGTATCCCATAAAAAAATTATTTTAGTCACGGTTGGCCTTGCTGACCCGACAGATGAAGTTAATAAAAATAACATACGAAATAATATCAAAAGGCAGTTAAAAAAAGAAGTGTTTGAAAAAGCAAAGATATTTCATTTAAGAGGTGGAATTGATTATTCTAAATTAAATTTTGGTCATAAAACTATGTTGAGGTTGCTTTATAATTCTATTAAAAATTTGCCAGAAGAAAAGCAAACAGCTGAGGATAAAGCAATGATAGAAACTTATAATAAGAAGGTCAATTTTATTGATTTTTCTAGTTTAGACGACATAATTCATGAGATATCCTTATAAAATAGGGATTAGGCTAGCAGATTGCAAGTTATCTAACTCAAGTAATACTTCGTGTTAAATTTTGCTTTTACATTGTATTATGAAGATGTGAAAGGAGAAAAAATTATGTGTCAAGAAAAAATAGGAAGGTTTATTGCTACATGTCGAAAAGATAAAAATATGACCCAGCAAGAGTTAGCTGAACAATTAGGGGTAACAGACCGAGCTATTTCTAATTGGGAAAACGGGAAAAATATGCCTGACTTATCTTTATTTAAGCCTTTATGTAATATACTTGGAATTACAATTAATGAATTATTAAGTGGCGAGAAATTAAGTAAAGAAAATTATCAGGAAAAATTTGAAGAAAATATATTAGATACTATCAATTATTCTAATAAAAAAATTGCTAAGTATTCTAGGTTTGTATATTTGTTATTTATTATCTTTGGATTATTTATTGTTATCACGGCTATTACTATTTTTCCTTCTGAAAGTAGTTGGGGTTCTATTTATTCCACTATAGGGGTTACTCTTTTTATTATTGGAATTGGGTTGAATTTTAAACATTTAGGATTATTAAAGCAATCTATTATTTTAATTGTAACTGTATTTGCTACTTTATCCATTTTATTATTTGCTGACTATGTCAATGTTAAGAATAATAAGGAAGCACCAAGGTTTCGGTTAACAACTACTACTACGGGAGACGTTATTTATTATGATACTCTATTCTATGATGTCTATCGATGTCATTTTGATGAAGATAATGAATATTGGACTATTCAACAAAATAGTAATCCGACGATTGAAGAATTAATCAATTATTGTAAGTAATTTGAATTTTTTTTAAGAAGCTGTCGGGAAATTAAATAATTAATTTCTCGACCTTTTTTTGATTATCTGCTTACGCAGATAACACCTTTAAAGGTTAATAAAAAAACAACATACAGTGTTGTTTCCTTTTATATCACCGTTACAATAGTTCTATACTGCAACAAGTTCTTTTTTTACTTCTTTAATTATATTTTTCAATAAATTTAATATTTCATAAATATCTATACCACTAGCATATTTATACTTATTACTATAAATATTCCATAATTTCTCTATTCTTTCATTAACAATTATCGAATCTATAATTTGTTCATAGTCATTTAAATATTCAAATGAATTCCTTTTAGTAAATGTATTATTCATAGCTTCTTTTAAAACATTTATATCTATCTCATTTACTTTTGTACGTACGTTATAGAATTTTGCCGAACAAAAGTAAATATAATTCCCTTAAAATGTCGAAAATTATTTTTTTATTTAATTTTTCAAGGGTTTGGAATTTTTCCATAAAGTAATTCTTTTAAAACTATTTCTTCCGATATATTTTTTATGTTATTCATCTTAAGTCTGATCTTCCTAATATGTTGATTTTTGGGATTGCTATTTTGGTTATTATTTTAATAGATAAAAAGCAATAAAGTGATTGAACTAATCACATATCTTGGAGAATATGAAATATTATTCTCTTTTTTATTTTATTATTCAATGTTATAATTACTTTAATAAATAACTATTTAAGAGAGGAATAATTTATTTATGAGTAAAACAGTAAAAATTGTTATAGGACTTCTGTTTATTGTCGTAGTGCTTGTCATTCTTTTTTTGGTATTTCAAAGTAATTCTCAAAAGTATCAGATTCATATTTTAGACTTCAATCGTATTACTAGTGTTTCCGTTGATGCATTAACTCAAAAGGATAATATAAAAGAATTTAACGATAAAGAAACCATTGAGAAGATATACCGTATTTTTAGTAATAAAACAACTAATAAAGAAAGTATCTATGATAATCCAACTAATCCAGATGAATTATATTTTGTTACTTTCAAAGATAACGAAGATCATTACAGTTCTGCATATATTTATAAACGTTCTAATAACTATTATATCGAGCAACCTTATAATGGTATCTACTCTTCCTCTTCGACTGATTTCGAATTTGTACAAAGTTTAATGAAGCAATAATCTATTCATATTTATTTTAAGAAAGAGATTTGTGTTCTATGGACGACTTTATTGAATTACTTGTTTCTGTTTTTTTTGAAGGAAATGATAAGTTGTTATCTAACAAAAACATTCCAAGCGGATTTAAATTTGCTTTCATTTTTTTGACTGTATTTTTTCTTTTAGGTAGTATTTTTTAGGGGTTCTTTTCATTCCTAACTGTTTATTTCTTGGGCTTTTCTTTCTTGTTATGGGTATTCTATTACTCCTTTTTAGTACTTATAAAATTTTACAATGTCGGAATACAGAAAAGAATGATTTAAAAGAATAGATAAATAAAATAAGAAAATGATCCTATTCCCTGTTACTTAACACTTGTAGAGAAACATTACTACATAGTGTTTTTTTTGTTTTCATATAGATAAGTAAATGATATAATAAAGACATTAAAAGTGAGGAAGAAAAATTATGAACAAATTTAAGAATTTTTTATGGGGGATAGTTTTGATTATCCTTGGAGTGATTTTAGGTCTTAATGCTTTAGATATCACTCATATCAATATTTTCTTTGATGGATGGTGGACTTTATTTATTATTGTTCCGTGCTTTATTGGTTTACTTACAGAGCCTGGAAAAACTGGCAACTTTATTGGACTTGTGATTGGAGTTGTTCTTCTACTCTGCTGTTTGAATGTTTTAAATTTTGAACTAGTTTGGAAACTTTTATTGCCAGCGATTTTAATTATTATTGGGTTATCTTTTCTTTTTAAAGATAGTTTACATAGTAAAATTAATAAAGAAATCAAGAAAATTAATCAATCTAAAAATAAAGAAAATGAGTACTGCTCTACTTTTTCTAGTCAAGACGTCGACTATGATGAGGAAGTATTTCAAGGGGCTAATTTAACAAGTGTTTTTGGAGGATTAAAACTTGATTTAAGAAAATCTACTATTAAAGAAAATCAAGTTATTAATTGTTCTGCTATTTTTGGTGGTATCGATATTTATGTTCCTAAAAACGTAAAAGTTAAAGTGAAGTCTAACTCTATTTTTGGAGGCGTTGATAATCATCATAAACATGATGAAAAAAGTGAAGATAAGCATACTCTTTATATCAATGCTACTTGTTTATTTGGAGAGGTTGAAATCAAATGACAACTTGGCAAAAAATAATTAAATATGGAGCGATTTTACTAGCGTTCTTTTTAATCTTTCAAATTATTTTTCTTATTTTATGGGGATTTCGGTTGTTTGGAAGTTTCTTAGGGCTTTATGATGAGGAAGAAGTTGTTTGCTCTTCTCATATGACGGAGATAGCTAGTGAAACTATTTTTCCTTCTAAGTTAGATATTGAACTTAATTTTACTCATTTGGTTATTCAAAGAGGTGCAGAGTTTCAAGTGAGCTCTAATAGTTCTGCTATTACTTATGAGAAAAAAGATAATACTGCGTATATTCGAGAAAATGTCCATTTTTTAGACAGTTCTTTTGGCAATGAACAGGATTGTTTAGTTATTTCTCTTCCAGACTCTGTTTTTGAAAAAGTTGCGATTGAGGCAGGAGCTGGAACGATTGATATTTCTGGGTTACAAAGTTATTATTTTGAATTAGACCAAGGAGCTGGGAGTGTTTCTCTTCGTGATGTTTATATTCATTCGAAGGCTGATATTTCTGGAGGAGCTGGAGAAATGAATATTGAGTCCTCTACTCTTACCAATGCGGATTTGGATTTAGGAATTGGAAAGTTTACTCTTTATGGAGAATTGATTGGAAAAAGTGAAATGAATGCTGGCATTGGAAGTGTCGCTCTTCATTTAGAGAATGGGTTAAATCGTTATACTTTTCATGTAAATAAAGGGATTGGCTCTGTTACTATCCAAGATGAGGATATAAGGGATGACTCTACTTATGGACAAGGACAAGATTATATTGATATCGATGGTGGAATTGGGACTATTAAAATATTAGAGGCATGATTACCGTTTTTGAAAAGAGGAAGTTTTTATGAAATTAAATACACCAAAAATTAAGGATTGTGTTTTGAAAAACTTTTTGGAATGTGTGGAAACACACGAATTTTATCAAGGAATTTTTCGTGATATTTCTAAAAAGCCTCTCCTCATTCAAGATGTCACTTTTGATACTTGTATCTTTGAAAATATTGATTTTACGGATATCAAGTTAGAAAATGTTGATTTTGTTGATGTGGTTTTTAAAAACTGTGATTTATCTAATCAGAGGTTTGATAAAAAGCTTATTAGTCGAGTTTCTTTTTCTAATTGTAAGCTTTTGGGAACTAGCTTTATTGATAGTCATATTAAAGACGTTTCTTTTTTAGAATGTCAGGTGGAGTATGCTAATTTTTATGGTAGTAAAATAGAAAATTTTAAGGTTTGTGAAAGTGACTTTCGTTGGACTACGTTTAGTGAGGTTTTATTCAAGAATGTTTTTTTGGATAAGGTACATTTTGAAGAAGCTGAGTTTTTTCATACTAGTCTTAGGCAAATAGATTTTTCCACATGTTTTATTGAAGGAACGTTATTTGATTATACATCTGTACAAGGAATGATTATTGATATGTTTCAAAGCCCTACTATCGTAAGATTATTGGGAGTGAAAATTAAAGATGATTTATCTTAAACATAGAAAGGATTTATTATGAAATTAGTTATTGAAAATGTAAAAAAAAGATTTGATAAAAAAGAAGTATTAAAAGGAATTGATTTTGAATTTGAAAAAGGTAAAATTTATGGTTTATTAGGACGAAATGGAGCTGGAAAAACTACTCTATTTAATTGTTTGAATGAAGATTTGGAAGTAGATGAGGGTTCTTTTTATGTAGTCGAAGATAAACAAAAAAGACCGATGGAAGATGAAGATATTGGTTATGTTCTTTCTACACCAAATGTTCCTGAATTTTTAACAGGACGAGAATTTCTAAAGTTTTTCATTGATATTAATGAAGAACACATTACTAATTTGAAATCTATCGATGAATATTTTGAATTAATGAAGATTTTAGAAGAAGACCGTGACAAACTATTAAAGGATTATTCTCATGGTATGAAAAACAAGATGCAAATGCTTGTTAATATTATTATGAGTCCTAAAGTCCTTTTGTTAGATGAACCTTTAACTAGTTTTGATGTGGTGGTAGCAGAAGAAATGAAGAATTTATTACGCAGTATTAAAAAAGACCATATTATTATTTTTTCTACTCATATTATGGAACTAGCTTTGGATTTGTGTGATGAAATTGTTGTATTAAATAAAGGTGTTTTAAAACCTATTGAACCTGATAGAAAAAGTGAAAAGGCTTTTAAAGAAAAAATTATGGCCTCTTTAATGGAGGAATAAGTTTATGTTGCATTCTTTTGTTTTGTCATTTCGATTAAGAAATGCCTATCGTGTGAATAGTATTCTTTATTCTTTGAAGCAGATACCACTTGTAAAGAAGATATTACCTGATCGTCTTTATCAAAGTAAGGCTTTAAAAATAATTGGAAATATTATTAGTATTCTGTTAGAAATAGTTAATATTTTCTTAGGTAAAATTCTTTATCTTTGGCTCATGATTTATGCATTTTTAACTTTATATCCAACCAATCCAGCTAACACGTTTTTACATCTTATCTTCTTTTTAACCATTGCTGGAGCACTTATGAATACTTATATGTTTAACCCAACAAAGGATAAGTATTATGCGATGATACTGATGCGAATGGATGCTAGATGGTATACTGTTAGTAATTATCTTTACTCGATGTTAAAGACAATTATTGGGTTTCTTCCTTTTACTCTTTTATTTGGATTTCTAATTGGTATGCCTCTTTGGATTTCTATTCTTCTTCCCTTTTTTATAGCTTTCATGAAAAGTATTGTGTCTTGTTATAATTTAGCTGTTTATCAGAATAAAAAACAAGTTATCAATGAGAATAATCCTCCTAAAAGTTATTGGATTGTTGTTGGTATTTGCTTGTTATGCGCTTATGGTCTTCCGGCTCTTCATATCACAATTACGCCACTTGTCTTTGGTATTTTATTTCTATTTTTTGCACTTTGTGGCATTTATGCGTGGGTTAAGATTTGGAACTTTCCTTATTATTTTTCTATTTATCGTTTTTTACTTGCCAATCATTCTATTATTCTTTCAGCAAGTGAACAAAAAAATAAGGTTACACAGGAAACAACTCATAAATATATTCAATTTGATGCACGATTTACTAGTAATAAGAAAGGGTTTGCTTTCTTCCATGATTTATTTGTAAAAAGACATCGTAAAATACTTACTTTAGCAATTAAAAAACAATCTATTGTAATTCTTCTATTATTTCTAGGAGCATTGGTTCTTTTACTTATTAATAAAGATATTCATGGAGAGATTAATGGACTTCTGCTTACTTATCTACCTTACTTTGTATTTATTATGTATCTATTAAACCGTGGGACTACTGTGACTCAAGCGATGTTTATGAACTGTGATCATAGTATGCTTACTTATCGTATTTATCGGACACCAAGAGTCATTTTAGGAATTTTTCGTGAGAGACTAAAAACGTTGATTTCTTTAAATCTTATTCCGGCGTTTATTTTAGGAAGCGCTCTTACTATTTTACTATATGTGACTGGAGGAACAGATAATCTTTTTAACTACCTTGTACTCTTTGTTTCTATACCGGCTATGAGTGTCTTCTTTTCTGTTCATTATCTTGTGATGTATTATTTATTACAACCTTACAATGTACAAACAGAAATGAAAAGTAGCACTTATAGTTTAGTACAAGGACTTACTTATTTTGTTTGTTATTTTATGATTGATTTACATTTACCGACATTTTACTTTGGAATTGCAACTTGTATCTTTT
>DVHP01000008.1 GCA_018711945.1 Candidatus Ventrenecus avicola | reverse complement strand
TTGAAAATTACAATAAAAAAATTAAAAATACGAAAACTCAAATTTTTTGTTTTTGACAAGTTCTTGTTTTTGTGATACAATATTATCTTCTTGTAAAGGGGGAATATGTATGAAAAATAATTATGTGTTGTGTATTAAAAATGGTCTTATAAAATCAGGGCATTCTACTAATTATTATTTGCCAATTGATTTAGAATTATTGGATTCTTATTTTACAGTGAAAGATGATCAAGAAATCCTTTTAATGCTTCATAATATGGATAGTACTTTACAACTAGAAACTATGAATCAAATTTCTATTAAAAAAGTTATTGATAAAGAAAATGAAATTTATATTGATGAGAAATTTACAGAAATTACAAGAGATCCTAAAATTTTAAATTTAGCAATGGAACCAATTTTATTAGACCCTTTAAAAGGGGATAAGAATGCTCATATTTTATTAAATAATTTATTACCATTTCAAAAAAGAATTGTTAGTGATGAGTTTAAACAAGCGATTGAGACTTTAAAAACAGATAAAGTAGAATTTTTAAAACAATATATGAAATTACCTTATAATGAACAAAGAATTGTTCGGTCTATTGTATTAAAAAATATTTCACTTCAAAAAGAACAGGAAGAAACCTTAAATTTAAAACGTGTTGCTTAAATGTATTTGAAAAGAATACATTTTTTTTGCATATAATTTCTTAGGTGGTGTTATGCATCTATATAAACTTGTGAAAAACTTTTTATTTGATCAGGATTATTTTATTGATATTTGGCAGAATAATATTCATATTTATGGATTTTTAGATATTTTATGTTTGCAAGAAAAGAAAGCTTCTTTTCATTTTGATAGGTTTGATGTAGAACTTGTAGGTGTTGACTTTCGGGTTCTTAAACTTACCAAGAACGAGGTTTTAATTCAAGGGGTATTAGAAAGTATGAGGTTCTCATCATGAAAACATATTGCTTAGTACTTATTAAAACTTCTAATGTTGAGAGGTTTTTCTTAAAATGTCGAGGGCTTGGAATTGTTATTTTTCATACAGAGAAAAAGCCTGAAGGAATTGTTGTAAAGATTTTAGAAGAAGACGTGAAAAAATTAAGAAAAATCTGGTTTATTCGTTATAAAGTGATTGATTATTTAGGGGTTCATGCCATTCAGAAAAAGTTAAAAAAGAACTTGGTTTTTCTTGTGGCTCTCTTAGTTGGACTGATTCTTTTGTTTGTAGTCTCTCATGTTATCGTTGATGTCGATGTGATTCATTCTAATAAAGAAATTAGAGATTTAGTAACGAGTGCTTTAAAAGACTATGGAATTTCTAAAAATACATGGCGTAAAAGTTTTAAAGAGATTGAGCGTATTAAGGAACAGATTTTAAATGATTATCCTGAAAAGTTAGAATGGTTAGAAATTGAAACTAAGGGAATGAAGTATATTGTGCGTATTGAAGAGAGAAAAATGAATGAAGAAGTAGAAGAAAAGGATGCATGTAATATTGTGGCTACAAAAGACGGGATTGTAAAACGAGTCATTTATAGTGAAGGAGAAGCACTAACTCATGAAAACGATTATGTGAAAGAAGGAGATATTTTAATTACAGGCAGTATATTAAAAGATGGGGAAGAAAAAAGTGTTGTTTGTGCAACTGGAAGTGTGTATGCTGAGGTTTGGTATCAAGTGAGTGTTCATGTTCCTCTACGTTATACAGAAAAAACAGAAACTGGAAAAGTGCGTTGGAATTTGAAAGTGAAAAACAGTACGACGGATGACTTTATTTTTAAAAGTCGGTTAGATTCTTATGTGGAAGAAGTGCATCCATTATTTCATATTTTTGGGACAGAGATCGAGTTTGTAAGGCAAAAAGAAGTTACTCAAGAAGAAAAAACATATACCGAAGAAGAAGTACTAAATAAAGCAATGGAAGAGGTCGATGAAAAGGTATCTAGCACTTTAGAGGAATTTGAGAGTATTTTATATAAAAAAGTTTTGAAAAAAGAGCAAAATAATAGTACAATGGATATAGAAGTTTTTGTTGCTGTATTAGAATCGATTGGAGAGCAACAAGAATTCGAAAGGGAATTGAGTGGTAACAATGGTGATACAACTATTAACTGACGCGATTAAAGATATATGGCCAATGCTTACAATATTCTTAGTAGTGATTATTTCCATACGGCTCATGTATATTCATAATAGTAGTGAGAAGTTTGTATTTTATAAAGAGTTTTTTAATATGCTCTTTATCATATATGCTTTAATTTTATTTCAACTTCTTACGAATACCGAGATGAATGCGAGTAGTGGAATTAATATCGTTCCATTTACGGAAATTCTTCGTTATGAAGTGGGAAGCACGCAGTTTTATGTAAATGTGATTGGCAATATTTTAGTCTTTTTACCATTCGGTTATTTTGTTTCTAGTTATATTAAGGCAACAAAGGTGAGTCATATTTTACTAGTGACGTTAATTACAAGTTTTACCATTGAATTTGTCCAACATTATATTGGAAGAAGCTTTGATATCGATGATATTTTATTAAACGTTATTGGCTCTATTATTGGTTTTCTTCTATATATAGGATTTACTGCGATTAAAAAACATTTACCAAAATTTTTCCGCAGTGACTTATTTTACAATATTATTTGTGTAGTTCTATTAGTGATCGCTGTGATTTATTATTTTCAAATTATGGGTATTTCTTTAGGATAAGGTTTTGTGGGGGTAGTATATGAACGAGTATGAAATAAATAATGAATATGGTTATGAAAATTATGATTATTTAGAAGAAGTAATCGAAGAGACTTTAAAAAGTGAGAAAGTAGAAAATAGTGTGTTTTCTATTATTTTCGTGGATGAAGAAAAAATTCAAGAGATTAACCGAGATTATCGTGGGAAAGATATGGTAACTGATGTGATTAGTTTTGCATTAGAAGATACACCTGATGATATTTTGGTAGGCCCTAGAGTTCTTGGGGATATTTATGTGTGTATTCCGAGAATGATGGAACAAGCAAAAAACTATGGCCATAGTGAGATGCGAGAGCTTTCTTTTTTAGTAGTTCATGGTCTATTACATTTGCTTGGTTATGATCATATGGAAAAAGAAGACGAAAAAATGATGTTTCAAAAACAAGAGGATATTTTAGAGTCTCTTGGTATTGTTAGATAGAAAGAGGTGAGCACATGAAAAGTGGCTTTGTAAGTATTATAGGACGCCCGAATGTCGGGAAATCCACTCTTTTAAATGCTATTTTGGATTTTAAAGTGGCAATTATTTCTAATAAGGCCGGGACTACAAGAAATATTATTCAAGGAATTTATAATGACAGTGATACTCAAATTGTGTTTATGGATACTCCAGGAATTCACAAACCAAAAAATAAATTAGGACGTGTATTAAATAAGGAAAGTTATGCCTTAACCAAAGACGTTGATGCGATTTTATTTGTAGTAGATGCCAAAGAGGGAATTGGAACAGGTGACCGTTTTATTTTGGAAACACTTAAAAAAAGTGAATCTTCTGTTATTTTAGTACTTAATAAAATTGATGCCTTAAGTACTGAAGGAATTATTGGTAGAATCGAGGAATACAAAGATATTTTCCCTTTTGCTGAGATTGTTCCAGTGAGTGCTTTAAAAAAAGATAATATTGATAGACTCATTGAAGTCATTAAAAAGTATTTGACGGATAATGTTCGTTATTTTGATGATGACATGGTGACAAGTAATTCTATGAGTTTTATGGCTAGTGAACTAGTCCGCGAGAAGCTTTTAAATGTGACGATTGAAGAAATTCCTCATAGTATTACTTGCGTCACTACGAAGTTTGAAGAACTTTCCAATATTGTAAATATTTCGGTTGATATTATTGTGGATCGGGAGTCCATTAAAAAAATTATTATTGGTAAAGGTGGCGAGCGATTAAAGCTTGTTGGTAGTGCAGCTCGTAAGGAATTAGAAGCAATGCTTGATAAAAAAGTCTATTTAGAATTATATGTCAAAACGATTAAAAATTGGCGAGAAAAGACTTCTTATTTGAAAGAATTAGGTTTTAATGAATTAAATTTAAAATAAAGTGAATAATTTTAAAAAAATCTCTCCATAACTATAGTAGAAAGGGAGAGAGATTATGAATAAGAAAGAAGCTTGGGAAAAATTTAAAGAAACAGGAAAGATTGAATATTATTTAAAATACAAAGGAAAAGATGTGAAGTAAAGATGTTAGAAAAAGTGACGGGGTTGATAGTGCATACAACAAATTATGGTGAAACGTCACAAGTCATTCAACTTTTTACAAAAGAACATGGAATTATTGGAGTGATGGGAAAGGGCGTTAAGTCATTAAAGAGTAGACTTCGCTCTTTTGTTATGCCTTTTACTTATGGTTATTTTTATATTTATTACAAAGAAGGAAAATTATCCGTTTTAAAAGATGTTGATATTATCGATACACTCGCTTTGATTCATCAAGATATTACTTTAATTGCTTATTTAAATTATATTACGGAGTTATCTGTGCAAGTTTATAAAGAAAGTGAATCAAATGCTATTTTTTCGATGATGATAGAAGGAATTCAAAAAATAAATGAAGGATTAGATCCTGCAGTGATTGCAAATATTTTAGAAATAAAGTATTTACCTTTTTTAGGTGTTGGAATCAATTTAGATGAGTGTGTAGAATGTGGCTCAAAAACAAATATTGTTACGATTGATGGCGATAAGGGAGGACTACTATGTAAGAATTGTTATTACAACGAAAGAATTGTGAAGCCAAAGACAATAAAACTTTTAAGAATGTACTTTTATGTCGATTTAAAGAGTATTGCGAAGTTGGATATCAAAAAAGAAAATACAGAAGAAATTAATCAATTTTTGATGACCTATTATAGTAGGTATACAGGAATGTATTTGCAAAGTAAGGATTTTTTGAAGAAAATGAACCAAATAGAAGAAAAATGATCAATGACTCATTTCTTCTATTTTTTCTTCTTTTTTGTAAAAAAATTTTACCATATCATCACCCGGTATTTGTAGAATAAAACGAATTTTTTTAGCATTGCAATGGTTGTTTTTGTTTCATCTTTCTCAATTCTTTGCAAATGTCTGGTTAATATGTTTAGTTTTTCTGCTAATTGTTCTTGGGTAAAACCTTTTTTTACAATATTCTTTTATCATAAAAAACACCTAGACATATTTTGCCATAGTATTTTATAAAAAAACACGGCGTAGGGTGTCGTGTAGCATATTGTTATTTTAATATGCATAGTAAATTTTGAAAAATTATAAGTACTTTTAGACTAGAGATGTTACAGTATCAGGAGATGGTACGATTTCTAGGTCTTATTAATTTTTTTGAATTTAAAAAATATTATAAAAAATTTCATATAAAAAAGCTATGAGCCTTACCTGGTTCTTCCGATAGTTTGTTTGAAACTATCCATAAAGTAGG
>DVHP01000103.1 GCA_018711945.1 Candidatus Ventrenecus avicola | reverse complement strand
AAAAGTGTGAGTTTGAGTTTATATGTTATTTATATTGTATAGAGTTTTTTATATATATTTTTCAACAAAATATATGGGTTTTCGTTCTTACTTTATCACTTCTCCTTTCATGTCTAACATATTACACCTGTTTTATGAAAAATATGTGAAGAAAAAGTGATTAAACAAAAAATTATTTTTTCTTTACATAAAAGTAAAATGTTGTACCTTTATTTTTTACAGATCTCACACCATATTTAAAATCATGACGTTCCAAAATATTCTTTACAATAGAAAGCCCAATTCCTGTTCCGACAACGTTTCTTTGATGATTCTTATCATTTTTATAATACTTATCCCAAATAAAATCAAGCTCTTCTTCTTTAATGCCTTTACCAGTGTCAATAACTTCTACTAAGTAATAATCCTTTTCTTTTTTCACACGGATTGTCACTTTTTTATCCACGCCAGTATAATTAATCGCGTTGTTAACTAAATTATAAATCACTTGATTAATCTTCTTTTCATCAGCAACAACCATTGCTTTATTTGGAAGGTCTAACTCAAAATGATAATTTTCTGTTTCTTTAATGATTTCATAACGTTTGATAATTGTTTTAATCTCTTCCACTAAATCAAAAGTTGTCAAATGAATCTCGTCTGCGTTTGCTTGTAATTTTGACAATGTCAAAATATCGTTCACTAAAACATTTAAGCGGTCTGTTTCATCCATAATAATATTACAGTGATCTATTCTCTTTTGATCATCCTTATAACTAATATCTCGAACCATTTCCGCATAAGCTTTAATCATTGTAAGAGGTGTTTTTAAATCATGAGAAACATTGGCAAGTAAGTCTCTTCGTAACTCATCCGTTTTTAACATTTCGGTCTGAGCATTGGTTAAAACTTTAGAAAGTTCATCGACTTCTTCGATATCATATTTTGGAAACTCTACAGCAGTACCAGTTCCTAATTTTCGCGCCCGTTTTGTAATATCCAAAATAGGCTCTGTTAGCTTCTTAGACAAAAAGTACGCGACCATACAAGCAAAAATTATTGCAATAATCGTTAAATAAATTAACTGCTCTTTAATTAAAATATTCGCCGAACTAATATCTTCTAGATTCGTATATAAAAATACCGCCCCTTCATCAACCTTAATACCATATAAATAAGCTTCTGCTTCATATTCTTCATTTACCAAACGATGAGCCTTTAAAGTATTACTAGAATTCACAAAATCTTGCTCAATTTGTAATATCTGCGCATTATTCTTGCCTAAAGCACACCCATTCATCATCGTATTAAAATAATAAGTATTTCCGATAGTGCTATAATACTCAATACAAACCTCATTTTCATAAGCAATACTTTCTAGATTTTGCTTTAAATCTATAAAAGATGTATTCTGAATCGAAGTAGCAAGACGGTTTAAATTACGTACTTGATAATCTTGATAAGAATATTTAAGAAATACAATTTGAAATACCCACAAAAAAATTAAAATTCCACTACTAAACAAAATGAAATACAATAAAGTTTTAGCATTCATGCTAGAACTTCTTTTTTTAGTATTCAAACTTATAACCTACCTTACGTATTGTTTTAATACAACTGCCGTAACTTCCTAGCTGATGTCTTAAAGTTTTTACGTGAGTATCAACTGTTCTATCATCGCCATAAAAATCATAGCCCCAAATGTTTGTCAAAAGTTGCTCTCGAGACAAAGCAATATGATTATTAGTAACAAAATACTTTAGTAAATCATACTCTTTCGGAGTCAAATTAATAAGACTTCCATCAATTTTCACTTCATGAGCAACATCATCAAGTTCTAACCCTCCAAAAACAAGTCGCTTTGGATTCGTATCATGCCTTTTGGTAATCGCTTTTACTCTAGCTACCAATTCTTTCGGACTAAAAGGCTTCGTAACATAATCATCAATTCCCAAATCAAAACCAATAAGCTTGTCAAACTCTTCTCCTCGAGCAGATAACATTAAAACCGGAGTATCTTTGATCTGTTTCATTTCCTTTAATGTTTGAAATCCATCTTTTTTAGGCATCATAATATCCATAATCACTAAATCAAATTGCTCTTGTTGAAACTTATCCAACGCCTCATCTCCGTCACTCGCTTCGACAACAGAAAAACCATCAAGTTGCAAATATTCTCTTACAACATCGCGAATCAAAGCCTCATCATCGACTACAAGAATTTTCATGAAACCACCTCATTTCAGTTATATTATAACAGATTTGTGATAAAATCATGAAATTTTATAGTTCCTCATAAAGAAGAGTTTGGATTTCCATCATTCTAGGAATTACATTCTTTTGAGTCAAAGCATGATAATCATTAATTTCTTGAATCAAGCCAAGATATTTTTCATACAAATCATTTAAAATATAAAATTCTAACTTAGACTCATCCCATTGATATTCTAAAGCTAAATCCGTATAAAACTTTCTTTTATCAATCGAATACAAATTCAAAATAATCTTAATAATTTCCCACGGTAAAGAAAGAAGTTTTTTAGGTAAAGTATCCGGATAAAGCAAATATAATTTCTGCATAGCAAAAAGTTCAGCTTCCGAGTAATCCTCATCATATTTTTCTTTCACTTCTCGCCGAACATTATACAAAAACTTACTATTTTTATCCAAAAAATATTTTCTTCTATGATACCAATCCTTCTTTTTAGACTTATCTTTAAATAACTTCTTATTTTTTTCTAAAACAGTAGGTAACACATCCATAATGTGTTCAAGCATTACATTATTCACAATTCCTCCTTTCACTATAATTATTACAGAAAAAAGTGGAATTTCCTTTTAAAAAAAGAAAAAAAATAATTTTTTTCTCTATAAATTGACATTATGATAAATATCTGTTACATCATCAATATCATCTAAAAGCCCAATAAGTCTTTGAAATAACTCTAAATCTTCGCCTTCCAAAGTGACTTTATCTTTCGCATACATTCCTTCTTCATCAAGTTCATATTCCACTCCAGGAATTAGTTTTTCTAAAACATCTTTCGCCTTATTATGATCACTAGGATTTAATGTAATCACGACTTCGCCATCTTCCATTTCAAAATCAACTGGTTCAATCCCATTTTCAAGTAGTGCATTAAAAATCTCTTCAGATTGACCTGACTTTACACTTAAAATAGCTAAATAATCATAGTTATACGAAACAGAATTCGTAACCCCTAAACTTTTATGAACTTTATTAAAAGCAGCTCTTACCATTCCAACGGTACGATTCACATTATCAGTTAAAGTCCGAATAATTAAAGTAGATGACCCAGGTCCAAAGCCTTCATAAGTAACAATCTCGTAGTCTTCACCTCCAACGCCTTTAGCCTTTTCAATTGCCCGATTAATAATATCACTTGGAACTTGTTCTTTCTTTGCTTTTTCTACCAATCTTTTTAAACTAATATTACTTTCTACATCAGCAGATCCCTTCTTCGCAGCTAAATAAATTTCCTTCGCATAATTTGTATACAACTTAGCTTTTGCTGCACCTGTCTTTTGAATACTAGCTTTTCTTACTTCATATGCTCTTCCCATAAACTATGCCTCACTTCCTACGGTATTATACTAAATTTTTATAGAATTGTCATCACTAGAATAAGAATCATCCCCGTAAAAATTCCATAATAAACATATTTTTCATTACGATAACAAAAAATTTCTTTTAAAAGTTCAAAAAATGCAATATATAAAATCATTCCACAAGCAATACAAATTAATATTAACATAACCGTTTCAGGCAAAGCTCCACCTACAAAAAATAACAAAAGTGCTCCAAGAAAAGAAGATAACACTAAAAGAAGCAAAGTAATATATTTTTTAAAACTATTTTTTGTATGCTCCATGCTACTAGCAATTTCAATACCAAGTGGTAAATTATGACATCCAATAGCAATCGATGTAATAAACCCAGTCATAAGACTTTCAGAAGCAATAATAAAAACAGACATTCCTTCCAAAATATTATGAAGAATTAAGGAAAAAGAAGTAATAAATCCCACGTGTTCCATATGATGATTATGTTCATGACTAGACTCTTTTAAAGAATGATGATGGGCATGATGAGGCAAAAAAATATCCAATATTTTTAATAAGAAAATTCCTACTAAAATAAAACAGCACACCATAACAATCTTAGAAAAAGAAGATTTTTCTAACACTCCACTCATTTCAATAATCTCAGGAATCAAATCAAAAAGTAACATACCTAGCATGACAATAAATGCCATTCCTACAGAGAAAATCGATAATTCTTTTTTATGCTTTACAATATGAACAATGAAAAATCCTAAAAGGAAAAAAAGTCCTGTACATAAAGGAAAAAAAATAGGTAAAAAATTTAACATCTATACGCCACCTCCATAAATTAATTATCATTTAAAAAAGAAAAAGGCTAAAAGCCTATTTTACTGGAGTCGCATTTAAAGAAAGTTTGCCACTAAATGTTCCATTCGTTAAATATAGTTGGTCCACATTATTATCATTTTCAAGCCATAAATATAAAGTAATCGTATCTGTAGCACCGATACTCAAAGAACGGGCATTCTCATCAGCAATTAAAACTTTGGAGCCAATTGTTACAGTACTAGTATCAGTATTTCCTTCATCAGCTAAAGAAAGATCTTGAAAACTTCCAGTAATTGCATTACCTGTATCAGAATTAATCACAAGAGCCCATTTAAAATATTGACTTAACATATTTTTAGAAATAGTAATATCGGTCATATTGATGGTATAAAGTGCATTGACATTAGAATCCGTATTATTAGTAACAGTAAATTCTATACTCTCAGCTTTCGTTAAATATTCACTACCATCAATAATGGCTAAACTAGTCGCATTAATTGCATCAGCAGTAGTCAAAGTAGTCGTAACATTCAAAATAGCAGCTTGATTATTACCAGTATCAGAAGATCCTTGAATGCTCATTGTAAAATACGCAAAACTAAGACTAATCCCTATTACAATAATTGAAACAACAAGTACGGATATTAAAACCGTATTCTTTACAAAACTCTTTTTTTTCAATTTTTTACTTTCCATAATCCGTCTCCTCTTTAACATTAATTATACTAAAACATTTTTATTTTCTCAAGGATTAAAATAAACAACTCCCATTTTATTTCCATCAGGAATTAATACTAAAACACCTTCAGTATCATATCCTAAATTTTCTGTATAAGTCCATGATAACGCAACTCGATACCCAGATACGGTACTCTCATCAGGCATAATATATTCATAATCAGAAATACTATCAACTGTGATAGATGTGACGATAGGCAAATCTTGTGTTCTTGTATTATCCAAATTATTCTCAACAGTTTTATAAATACTATTTTGTGCAACAGATTTTAAAGAAGCAACTGCATCGGTATACACATATTCAAGACCACCTATATCATAACGACTAATTTTATTATCAATCGTATAAAAATCAATAATAAATAATTGACTCACCAAAGAAACATATTTTTCTTGGTCAAACTCTTCTTGATTTAAAAGTGTCTCTAATTCATGAAATTTTTCTTCAAACAAAGCAGTATCTCTATCTTCTAAAGTATATCCGTACTCATCAATCGTATTTGTAACAGTGACAGTATTAACAGGTGTATCAACCGGTTCCTTATAAAAAAACTTCTGATATATTACTACTCCCCCTAAAATAACAGCAATGGAAATAATAACAATCATTAATATCTTATACTTTTTTTTCATTATTGTCCTCTATTCTATTCTTTTAGTACTTTTATTATAGCATAGCAAAATAACTCTTGCAATTTATTTTTCTTTTTGTTATATTATTGATGTACGCAGGTGTGGTTCAGTGGCTAGAATGCGACCTTGCCAAGGTTGAGACGGGAGTTCGATTCTCCTCACTTGCTCCATTGGGAAATCTGTTCGAACTTTTATGTTTGAACTTAATATAGAAAAGTATCAATTTCTAAATGAAGTTGATATTTTTTTGTGTTAAGAAAGGATTTTATTATGATTAATGTTATTAGTAAACAATTAGAGTTTGAGGAAGAACTAAAAAGGAAAATTGAGTTTATATGTGATTTTTGTAATACTAAACCAAAGATAATTAATGGAAATATTAGAAATATAGAACATACTAATCTATCTTATATTGAACCACATAGAGTTATTATTAAAGGAATAACCTTTCTAGTATTTAATTATTCTAAAATATTATATATAAATAATTTATCAAACTCTATCGAGATAAAAGATTTAGAAAATTATATAAAGAAACTTAAATAATTATTATAATATCAACTTCATCAATACTACTATCCCCTAATCAGGGAATTGACAAATCTTTAAAAAGTGATATTATAAATAACCAATGAAAGAGGTATACTCTAGAAATGGAGGTACATCTATGAAGATAAAACATAACATATCGAAATTTTATAATATTGAATTTTTTGAGGAGTCAGTAGTATTTAGACTTTATTAAATACTATTGTCTCCTCTTTTTTAGTAAAAAGGAGTGATT
>DVHP01000102.1 GCA_018711945.1 Candidatus Ventrenecus avicola | reverse complement strand
TTACACTTTTTAGCCATACTTCACCAACTTTATTCTTTTTTTTATTATTATACATAAAAAAAACGCATTTTTAAAATTTCATGCGTTTATCCTGATTTTTGCTTTTGATAAAAATCTCGAAATTTGTCATAATCCTCTTTTTTTAGTATTTCGCCATCAAAAACAATAAGGTCCATTTCCCCTCTTAAATAACGCTTAAATTCTTCTAATATTGCATAGACGATATCGAGTTCTTTTAGGTTGCTATCTTTTTGTTGAGCTGGAAGTTCTTGTCTTTCTAATCTTTCTATTACTTCATCTAATTTTTCTTCTAAATTTTTTACCGATACAATTGGCATCTTCATCATTCGTTTTTTCTTATGTTTTAGATGTTTCTTTGATAGTCAATTCTCCTAAACATTCTCCTTTTATTATAGTTGTTATTCTTAAAAATACAAGAGTATTATTTTCCAAAGGGGTCTGAGATTTTACTTTTAAATAATTCGATGTAAAGCCCTCATTGTTTTTTTCTATTAATACTTCTAATGTTTTTCCTAGGAATTTTTGAGCATACTTATTTTCTAATTCTTCTGATAAGGCAATTAGTCTTTTACTTCTTTCATGTTTTTCTTCTTTTGATACTTGATGAGGCATTATCGCAGCTTTCGTTCCTTCTCTTACCGAATAAGGAAATACATGAATTTTACTAAATGCAAATTCTTTGACTGTTTTCATTGTTTTTAAAAATAGTTCTTCTGTTTCTCCAGGAAATCCTACAATCACATCTGTTGTTATGGAAATATCTGGCCTAATTTCTCGAATTTTTTTTATTTTATTTGAAAACTCTTTTAATGTGTATTTCCTGTTCATTTGTTTTAGAATTTCATCGGAGCCTGCTTGCAGCGGAATATGTAGATGATTACAAATTTTCGGATTACGAGCTAGTTCGTCTAAAAATTTATCATTTAATTCGGTTACCTCAATGGATGAAATACGAATTCTTTTTAATTTCTCTAACTTACTCATTTCATGAATTAAATCTGTTAAATCATGTTCTGTTTTATAACCATAGGATCCTGTATGAATTCCAGTTAAAACAATTTCTTGATGTCCATTCTTTACAAGAGTTTCTATTTCTTTTAATGCACTATGAAAATCTTTACTTCGAATGCTTCCTCTCACATAAGGTATCACACAATAGCTACAAAAGTTATCACAACCATCTTGAATTTTTACGTACGCTCTTGTGTGTGTTGTAAACTTATCAATCTGCATATCTTCAAAAGGAAGCTGTCTTGTGTCTGGGAAGAAAACATAAGGTTTTTGAGTTTCAAAATAATTTTCTAAAAGTTCTACTATTTTACCTTTTTGCTGATTTCCTAATAAGATGTCAATTCCCATTTTTTGATACTCTACTTGTTTGTGAAAGGAAGAACAACCAGCGACAACTAAGGTAGAATTGGGATATAATTTTTTAAAATGGCGAACCATTTTTCGAGACTTTTGATCGGCAATATTTGTCACGCTGCATGTATTTATAATGACAATATCAGGAGTATTTTCTTCATAAACATAATGATTTGCTAATAGTTTTTCTTTCATTACCTCTGATTCATAAGCATTTACTTTGCATCCTAACGTATAAATCATAAACTTCATAAGTAACACTTCTTTCTTAGGTTATTATCTAGAATAAGAGATAGATTGTCAAGAAAAAAAGTGACTTTCGCCACTTTATGTATCGTTTAGTAATTCACTTAATTGCTGTAAAGCTTTTAAAAATGCTTCTTCTTTTTCATAGGAAAATAATTTTATTTGAGTTTCGGATGCTGGTGTGGATGAGACTGTATCCACTTCTAATTTTGGTTCTTTTTGTGGTAATTCCATTGTCGAAATCACTGATTCTTGTTCTTGAAGTTTTGGGAGCTCCATTGTATTTATTTGGATCTTTTTTACTGGTATTACGTCATCTACAAGTTCTTCGTTATCATAATTAATCTCGCTCGTTCTGGCTGCTTTTAGTAATTCATCGTAACTAATAATCGCTTTTTGTTCTTGTTCTTCTTCATAAGCCGTCATATCAACTAATGGTTTAGGATTTTCATCAATCATGTTAACGATATTTTGTAAATCAATCTCTTCTTCCTTTTCCATTGATGTTGTTTTATCTTTTTGAGGAGGAGTATTTTCTAAAAAGTCTCTTTCTTCTTGTTCCATTTTTTCTGTTTTTAATATATATATCAATGAAATGATTAAACAAATTAATGTAATGATTCCAAAATATAAGATATAATCTACAATTGATAGGCTACTTATAATTGCCCAGATGTCTTCTAAAATATTCATACTTCGTCACCTGTTATTAGTTTATCAAAAATGATAAAACTTAGTCAATGAATTCAACTAGTTTACAACTCAATATACACTTCTTTACACATTTTCAGTTTACATTAATTAGTCAATTCGGAGTTGCCGGAGTTAAGATTAATCGAAATGAAGTATAAGGTATCAAAATAGGATTGTTGTTTCCAAAAGCAAACAGTCCCCCATCTTTTCCATAAAACGAAGAACCTCCTCTTATTACCCATGCTCCATTTAACGCTAAGCTATGAGCATTTTCCATATACCAACTTCCAATGCTTCTTCTTTTATCATAGTAATAAATCGTACCAAATGGTCCTGATTCGTCACTGGCGTCTCCTAGGATTCTTTGTAAATACACATATATACTAGTATTGTAAATATAAGTATCATAATATTTTTCTTCTGGCCATTCATACCCATTTGTAATTTCTGTTAATCCAGAGGTATCATTGTCACAAGTTGGACAACCTAATGTTCCATTGAATCCCGAATTATAAATGCTATTTCTTCCACTCATTGGATTGCCTTCTTCATCCAGCATCACTGCCATGACATGCTCCCAAGATCCACCACTCAAATCGTAAATTCCAGTAATATTATTCGTCGAACTTGCTAACGTGCTATTTGGATATGCTGTATTGCATGTGTTATCGTTACAATACCGATTGCATTCTTCGTTTGTCTCTGTGTAACCACAGGTTGGTTCCTCATTTGCTTGATATCCTGTGATGTAATCTGAGTTGTTGTTCATTCTTATTTTTGTGGCTGAACCATAGGCACTATGCTCTAGATATGCTACTGCTCCCCATTCTGTATTTTTCATCATATGGGAGTCCAGTACTCTTTGGTAATCATAATTGGTGTAAAAAGCATTTGCTATATCTATATTTCTCCAGCTGTAGGCATTCGGTTTCACAATCACTTTACTTGCATCTCGCTCATTTACTTCTGCCTCAGTTACACTTGTCGCACCT
>DVHP01000101.1 GCA_018711945.1 Candidatus Ventrenecus avicola | reverse complement strand
CTAAACTTTTTGTTCTTTGAAAACTAGAGTTGATGATTTTTTGCAATTTCTTTACAGAAATTCTTTTTGGCGTGCTCTAATTTATGCGAAAAAAAACTTTATGGACTTTTCTTTTCCTTTTTTCCATAAAGTTTCCTTCTTTAAATTAATTTACTCTTTTTTACTGTATTTACTTAGTTATAATAGGATTTATTGTTTAAATATGCTATTGCATTCTAAATACTTAAATAAAAAACAATTTTTTTCAAAAAAGTCATAAAAAGTATTATGTGATCATTAAGTTAGTAATATCTTTTTAGTATAAATTAGAATACTATTAATATTTTTCTACCAGATATAGTCAAATAATATTTATTCTTATTGGCTACTTTTTAATAAGTCCATGGGCTTTTAATAGTTAGTCACCTCAAAGAGAGTGCATTTCAATTGGGTGATGACTTACTTTTTCTTCGTTACAATGATAAATGGTTTTTGCTCTAAATTCTTCTATTTTATCATCCATATCATTGCAAAAGTTTGCATAAATAATATCCCACTTGCAATCTCCTTCATTTTTCTTTTCGATTCTAAATAGTTTTTTCTGATGTTCTAATAATATGCTTAATAAAACATCAGGCCTATTTGCTTCACCATCTCTATAAAGCCCAAAATGATAACATACATTTTCTTTTAATTCATTATACATATTACGTAATGGCTCATAAATGTCTTGGTGTAGTTTCAAATATTGTTTTTTACCTGTGAAAAATTGTACATCGCCTAATAAGTTATTTATTTCTAAAAAAGAATAGTTATTAAGGTTTAAATATTGATCTATTATTTTTTCTAAATCTTCTAATACTTTTTTTCTTTCACTTTCTATTAAGGAATTAATATAACTCTTTGTTTCTTTTTCAGACATTTCTTTTGTTTCATATTTATAAATCTTAAGGAAATATTTATATAATTTATCATATGCCTCATGCTTATCTCCAAATAGAATTTTATCTTTTTCATTTTGACGAAATAACCATTCATTTATGTAATCAACAAGTAATTTATCATCAACGTTTGAATAAATAGGTCTTATTTTATACAGTTGATTATTTAAATTTCTACTTTCATTCCATATTTTTTCTAAAAGTTGAGTTTTAGCAACTCTATATTCTGTTATTGATATTAAAAATACTACAAAAGAACTTCCAAACAATCCTAAAGATATATTATAAATGTATTCATACCATATATTCTCATAATAATTATTTAAAAAGAAAAATACGGAGAAAATTATAAGTGATATAGCAGAAATACTTATAGATAGTTTTAAAGTTTTACATTTTGTCTTCATTATTCCTCTCCTAACTTTTTAACACACAAAGATTGTTAAAATCTAATAAAATCATACAATATAAAAGAATAAACTTCTACATTATCATTTAAAATTATCCGAATATCTACCATGATTTATTTATCAATCTTGTTTGGAACAAAAATTTGAAATAGGATCGACTGTGCTCCATTGAGGTTAAAAACTGCACATTTGGCGATTTCTATATAAAGAAAAAGTTCATAACATCCAAAACTATGAACTTTTTCTTATTTATTAAGATAAAACCATACCCTCTCCTAAACCAGCGCTTGACCTAGTTTTAAATCCAAATTTCTCATAAAACTTTTCTTTTCCCTTAGAGGCACCTAAATATATTCTTATACTAGGATTTATTTTTCTATATTCATCTATTTTTGCTAAAAGAGCATTCATAATTTTAGTGACAATTTTTTGCCCTTGATATTCAGGAATAACCATAACATCTTGAATATAAAGAAAAATTGCTTTATCACCAATAATTCTTCCATATCCAATAATTTTATCATCATCATAAATACTTACTGAATATAATGTGTTGTTTAATGCCACTTCCATCATATTCTTATCTCTTGTACCCCAACCAACTTTATTTGATACATAATTAAAATCATCTACTGAAATTTTACTTTCATCAACTCTTATCATTTCTGTCCCACCTTAAACAATATTCTACTTTAGAATAACAGAAAAATCTATACTTTCAATAAAAAATAATACATCATAACATAATGATTTCATTAACAATTTTTTATTATTCTAATTTTTATATAATTGAACAATTCTATGTCACTTCTAAAGTACTATCTACACTACTACTATCTTTCAAGTTTAAATAATAAGAATTATTTGCTAACTCAAGCGGTGTCCCATCAGCGACCTTTTTACCATGATCAATGATAATCAAATGATCTGCCAGATTCATAACTTCCTTTTTATGAGTAATAATAATGACGGTGTGATCCCGCGCTAACTCACGAAACACTTTCATAACCTTCTTCGTATTAGTAGTATCTAAAGAAGAAGTAACTTCATCAAACAACAAAATTTCTGCCTTAGTCAAAATACTTCTAGCAACAGATAAAAGTTGCTTTAAACTAGTAGATATATTAGAACCATTATCTAAAATAATTGTTTGATATCCCTGTGGCAAACTGAGTATTTCATCATGAATCCCTAGACGCTTACACACCTCTTGTTGACGTTCTATATTAGAATCTACTAAAGATAAATTATCGCGAATACTCATCGAAAACAAAATACTTTTTTGAGTAACTACACTCACATTTGTTTTATAAACATCAAAAGAATAACGATAAATATCTTCTTGATCTATAAAAACATTTCCTGAATCAGGTTTTATGAGTCGTAAAATAATATTAAAAATTGTACTTTTTCCACTGCCACTACGCCCAACAACGGCTGTAAGTTCATGTGGATTCACTTGAAAACTAACGTCCTTTAAAATTGGCTTGCCAGAATAAGATGTACTAACATGACAAAACTCTAATTGTCCATTAATATGGTCTTCACAAGTATTTTCTGTAATTTGCATATTCTTTGGCTGATAGGTTAACAAATCATAAATTCTTAATACAGATACCCTACAATTTACTACATTTTTAACACAATTTAGTAAAACATACTTTAATTCTTGATTTAACATAGTAAAATATCCAATTACTAAAACAATTTGATCGACAGAATAAGCATTCCCAAATAACAAATATAAAGTAACAGCATAAATACATACTTCTCCTAAATCTAAAATTAACTGTAAAAAATTTACCTGAACATCTTCATAACGTCTTTTTAATCGATAATTATGACAAAACTTTTTATTAACCGTATCAAAATAATGATAATACTTATCTTGCATATCATAAATTTTCATTTCTTCCAAAGAAGATAATTCTTCCAAAAAAATGCCTGCAATTTTATCCTGATACTTTCTCTGTTTATTTAAATATTTAGCAATTTTATTATTAAAAATCATCATAAAAAGAACATAAAGTCCAGAAAAAAGTAATACAACTCCCCCAACAAAAGGTGAGGTCAAAGTAGTTAAAATAACAATTACAACAATTCTCACTGCGCCAATTAAAATATCGCTCAAATTATCATTAATATTAACAACTTTCCAAATATCTCCAGACGTTGCTTGTAAAATCTCATCAATATTTTTACGTTTAGAAAATTCCAAATCATAAGTAGATAATTTGTCAAAAACTTTTTCTTTTAATTTAACATAACAGTAATTGGAATCTAATCCAGCACCATAATAGTTCCAATAATAAAAGAGTACCCTAGAAGTAACCGCAGCAAAAAAATAAAAAATCCATTTTAATGCTTCTTTATAATTCGCTATAGTTAAGTATTTTACTATTCCTGCAGCCGTAAAAGGTATAAGAATCGATGCAATGACCGCCAAAATTTTTGAAATAACAATGATAAAAATATAGGTTTTATTTGGTTTCACACAATACCAGTATTTTTTATAAGTATCAAAAATCAATCTCACAACAATACCCCGCTTTCAATTTCTCCATTATCTTTTAATTCCTTAAACGAACGAAAACACTTAACCTGACCATCATTCATATAAATAATTTGATCAGCCCTACGAATAAGATCTTCACGGTTTGTAATAACTAAAATAGTATGATCTTCTTTCGATTTTACTAGAAGGTCTATAATCCGATTCGTCGTTTTAGGGTCTAATGAAGCAGTAATATCATCCATTAATAGAATCTCCGCATCCGTGAGTAAACTTCTTGCAATCGATAAAAGTTGTTTTTGTCCTCCTGAAATATTACTAGCATTTTGCGTAAGAACTGTACTATATCTTTTTGGCAAACTCATAATAAAATCATGTAATCCGACTTCGCCAATCACTTCCTCTTGTCGTTTCTTGCTTCCATTTACCAATCGCAAATTATCACGAATACTCATATTATAAATAAACGGATTTTGTTTTACCAAAGTAATATTAGAAGCATAAATACTATCACTATATTCATAAATATTTACTCCATCTAAAAATATTTTTCCACTACTCACAGGATAAAATCTTAATAACAAATCAAACAACGTTGTTTTTCCACTACCCGAAGGCCCAATAATAACATTCAAAGTATTAGGTTTAATTTCAAAACTAACATTATCAAAAACATCTTTAGAATTATATTGATAACTTACATGTTTAAAAACAATAGAACCGTATATAAAATCATTTCGAAACTTACCAAACATATTTCCCAAATCATCTTCGTAATTTAAAATTTCATTCACTCTTTTAACAGAAATATGATACTCTCTAATCCCTCTATAAGAAGATACTAAATCTGTTAAACTCTCCGTTAACTGATCATAATACCCAATAATTAAAATAACTAAAGCAATAGAAGCATGAAAATTTATCATAAAAACAAGTAAAATCAAATAAAGAATAACCTTAGTGTACCCAGGTATAATTGTACTAGTATTTTCATATCGAACAAAATAAGTCCTTTTCTTAAAATAAGCTTTAGAATATCGATTTAATTTTGTTTTTAACTTTTTGAAAAGTTTTTCTTTAATTGGTAATGTCTTTATTTCTTTTAAAGCATTTAACTCTTCTACATAAACAGAATTTGTAATGTCATTATGCTTTTTCTGTTCAATATAATACTTTGAGAATAAATCCATATTTTTCTTCATAAAAATAAAATAAATCACTAAAGAAATTACAATAATAAGTCCAAATAAAAAGTGTGCTTTAAATACCAAAACCAAAGTGACAAGAATCATAATAATTGTCGATAAATAAACCGTGATAGAATCGATTAAATAGCAAAAACAAGGAATATCATCTCCAACCAAGCTTAGTATCTTACCTTGATCTATAGACTTTGTAATTTTTCTTGATGAACTATATATTTTATGAAATATTTTTTTGTGAATAGTATCACTATAATAGGTCTGTAAAAAACTATAAATATAATAATTCAAATACCAAATAACTTCATAAGCAACATAAGAAATTCCCAGATAAAAAGTATAAGTATAAGCAAGTTTATTTAAATCTGTAGCATACTGAATAATTTGACTTGAAAAATAAGGAAACAAAGCCATAACAACATACCCCAAACAACAAGTCAAAAAGAACAAAAAAGTCATAAATTTTTTTACAGGAACAACTTTAAAATCTTGATAAATCTCTTTTAAATACTCCATAGCTTTACTCCTAACTCTCTATAATAAATAAAATGAAACTCCCCGCAGCAAGCTACGGGGTATCTTTTCGTGCGATGTTTCCGAACGACAGATGCAATTGTCTATATTCCGCAACTTG
>DVHP01000100.1 GCA_018711945.1 Candidatus Ventrenecus avicola | reverse complement strand
TTTTAAAAACATACTCATTGTTAACCAAATATGCAACACTATCATACCCACTTCCAAGAACTTTAATTTCATCTACTTTTAATCCATTAAAAGCATGTTCTAATAAATATTTAGTTGCTTTAACATTGGTTAAATTATCATCGTATCTATATTCCATTAAATAACAATCTTCTTTTTTACCTTCATGTAATTCATGTTCTGGTAAATCTTCAATAATTCTAAAACCTGCTTTTTGATACATCCTAATAGCTCTAGAATTATCTTTATGTGGATCTAAAATAACAGCATCTACATTTCTTTCTTTTTTTAGAAAATCAAATGCCATTTTAGTATATTTTGTTCCAATACCTTTACTCCAATAATCTGGTTCTCCAATAAATTGATCCATACCATATACTATTTCATTACTTCTAGGATAATTATAATCATCATATAATTCATCATACATTTTATATATTTGACCATATCCAATAGGTGTACCTTTATATTCAATTATTACTCTGAATACTTCATCTTCCCATTCTTCAGAAAAATGTTTCTTTATTTCTTCTAATGTATATTTTTTATCTCTACCTTCATAGAACTCTAGAACTCTTTCATCAGATAACCATTTTAATAATAGAGGAAAATCATTTTCATTTAATGTTCTAATTCTTATATCTTTATCGGTAATATCTATCATTATTTATCACCCTCAAAATCATATACATAGCAAATCTCATCTTCGTAGTCATTTTTACCGCCTAATTTTTCATATACATGACATGCTCTAGGATTACCTTTATCTGTTAATACAAACATTTCAGAACATCCTAAACTAATTGAATAATCTTTTATAAATTGCATTAATTTTGTACCATATCCATTATTTTGATAAGTAGGAAGCATACCAATTGAATGTAAATAAAACATTGTTTTTCCATCTGGTCTTAATAAAGTATAAGCATATGCAAATCCAACTATATTATTATTTTCTTTAGCAATAAATCCATAAGCATTATTATCATTTATAAAACTATTTAAAAAATCTTTATTAAAAATCATATTATCGTCTTTTAATACATCTTCCATTAATTCTAAATCCTGTTCTTCTAAAACTTTATATTCCATTATAATCACTCCATATTAATTATACCATTAATTTTACAAATTTTGGCATTTGTATTGGAAATATTAATAATTTGTGTTAATATGTATATAGAAATTGATACTAGTATGTATTAATTCTCAATTGTGATGGAAAAGTTGAAAATAACTTAACCAATCGCTCCATAAGATATAACTGTCGAACTTTTTAGTTCGATTTTTTCTTTATAAAATAATTTAAAATTTTCAAAAATTTGTAATGAACGAAAAGTGAACGAAAAGTGAACGAAAAGTGTTGAAATATTTTTATAACTATATATAATATTATTGGGTGATACTGATGAAACTAATTGAAAATGAATATTGTGAATTAAAAAGTATATTAACAAAAGATATTAAAAAGGAAATTATTGCTTTTGCAAATACTAATGGTGGCAAAATCTATATCGGTATAGATGATAAAAACACCATTCTTGGAGTGAATAATATAGATGATACATTGCAGTCATTAACTGGAATGATTAATGAAGGCATTAAACCATCATTAATAGAATATACACAAATTAAAACTGAAAAGCTTGATGATAAAGACATAATTATTATTGAAATTCAAAGTGGTCCTAATAAACCTTATTATTTGGCTGATAAAGGTCTAAAACCAAGTGGCGTATATTTAAGACATGGAGCTTCTTCTATTTCAGCATCTGATGAAATGATAAGAAAAATGATATTTGAACATGCTTCATTAAGATTTGAAGAAATGATTTCTAGAAAACAAGATTTAACTTTTGATTATTTAGAAAAAAAATTTAAAGATAATCATTTAACATTTGATGAAAACAAGTACAAATTACTAAATATTATTAATGATAAAAATAAATATACAAATTTAGGATTGCTATTATCTGATCAATGTCCTTATACCATAAAATGTGCAATATTTAATGGGACGAATAAAATAGAATTCCGTGACAGAAAAGAATTCACTGGTTCAATTTTAAAACAAGTTGATGACATATTTGAATATTTTGAATTATTTAATAAAATCAGTGGTAAAATCATTGGTTTAAAAAGAATTGACACAAGAGATTATCCAGAGTATTCATTAAGAGAAGCCTTATTAAATGCTGTAATACATAGAAGCTATTATTTTGACAGTAGCATAATGGTAACACTTTATGATGATAAATTTGAAATACTTTCTATGGGTGGATTAATAGACGGAATAACTATGAAAGAAATATTTAAAGGTGTATCCTTATCTAGAAATCCAAATTTAGCAAATATATTTTATAGATTTGGATATGTTGAATCATTTGGAACTGGTATCGGAAGAATCATAGATAGTTACGCCCAATACGATAAAAAGCCAATTTTTGATGCAACTGAAAATACATTCTCTATCATACTTCCAAATATGAATTACGTAGAAGCTTCGAATAGATCAAATATTATTTCTCCAAGTTTGTCACAAACAGATATAATTATTAATTACTTAAAAGAATATAATAAAATTAATAGAAATGAAGCAGAAAAATTATTAAGCATTTCTAAAACAAGAGCATATCAAATTCTTGATGAACTGCTGAAAAAAAATATAATAAAAAAAGAAAATACTGGTAAAAACACCTATTATGTGTTAAGATAATATTGGATTGATTTTTTATATACAAAATCATTGAGAAATGAAAAGTTGTAAATAACTACGTCATTCGCTCCATTGAGAGAATTACTCACACCTCGTGTGAGTTTTATTTTATAAAAATATCCTATATCACTCGTTGATATGGTTTTTTTTCATGTTTGAAAGGAGGTTTACTTAAATGAAAATAACCATAGAACAATTAGAATTTCCTTTATGTGTTTAAAAAAAATTAATAAGATATCTAATAAAAAATAAAGTAAATTTAATAAAGATAAATATACTTTACTTCAAGTAAATACCTAGATATGGTAAAATTATATCAATTGGAGATGATAATGTGGAAAATAAAATCTTTTTATATTTATATCCCATACAAGAATTTAATAAAGTTTTCTTATTTCCAAATGAATTTTATGAAGAAATGAAAAGAGAAAAACCTTTTGATATTCTTAATGAATGTATAAATGAAAGATATAGAAAACAAGGTTATCAAATAGTATATGTCTTGTACCCTGATAAAGAAATGTTTGGAATTAACCCTATGCCAAACGATAGAATTATATATACTGATATTATCTTTAAAGAAGCTAGTGGATATAATGAAGATGGAACTGAAAAAGAAGATAAGGATATAAAATATCCGAATGAACAATACTTAATTAATCAACTTGGTTTTGTAGATAAAATTGTGATTGGAGGCTTTCACTTTAGTGATTGTGTAAAACGTGTTGCAGAATGTTGTTTAGAAAATGGAATTGATACTTTAGTAGATTTAGATTTAACAGATCTTTTCTTTTCATTATATTATCAAAAAAATTATTTTAAAAAGGATGAATATAGTCCAGAGAGATATAAAAAATACTGGCAACAAAAAGCAAGTAGATATGGGGAAAATATAGATTTTATTGAAAAACGTTTTAGAAGAATGTATGGAAGTCCTGTATATAAATTCTATGCCGATAATAAAATAACAAGAAAAAAATAATGTAAGGAGTGTTAATTATTTATGTTAGAAAATATAATAGAAAGCTGTAAATATGTATCAAAAAATTCAAAGTATGTGTCTATAAATGAAGAAAAATTAAATCAATTTATAGAAAAAATTGAAAATATAAAAATGGAACACTGGCTTTCATCATCTCCATTTGGATTATTAGAATTACCGGTTGAAACAATTATTAATTTTTTATTAATTTATGAATCAATTGATTTCTCTTTTTGGGGAAGCCCTAAATGGTCTATAGAAACAGATTCTGATAAATTAGATGGTTCAATTGCTTTATTATATGCTTTATTAAAGTACGTTAAGAAATCAAAAACTACTGATTTTTCAAATGTTAGTCAAGAATGTTTTTCTAATATTTTAAAGGGAAATATAGAAATTCCCTTATTAGAAGAAAGATTTAAAATAATAAAAGAAATAAGTACTATTGTAAATGAAAAAATGCAAGGAAACTTTTATCAATATACAAAGCATATTACTTCAGATGCAGAATTATTTGAAACAATTATAAAATATTTCCCTAGCTTTAAAGATGAAAGAACTTATAATAATCAAACAATATATTTTTATAAGTTAGCACAATTATTAACCTCAGATATTTTACATATCAGAGAACAAAAAGAAAAAACCGAAGTTGATTACACACATTTAGTAGGTTGTGCTGATTATAAAATACCTCAGATTTTGAGAGGAATAGGAATATTAAATTATGATGATGAATTATCAAAAATAGTTGATAATCAAATTGAAATTCCTGCTAATTCAATGTACGAAGTTGAAATTCGTGCAAATATGCTTACTGTAATAGATATGATTAATCAAAAGTTGAATCATAAATATAATAGCATTGATATTAATGATTATTTATTTATGCAAAAGAAAAATAAAAACCTTACTTTAAAACCATATCATTTAACTAGATGTACAAATTATTAATTTGATGTATTTTCAATTGAGTAAGAAATTGCTCTTTTTTGTTGCCTAAAAAGAAGGAGGGAAAAAATTAATAAAATACCTAACAAAAAACAAAGTAAATTCAATAAAGATAAGTATACCTTGTTTCAAATAAATACCTAGATATGCTACAATATTAGTAATGAAAGTGAGGTTAAAAAATGGGATATATTATGAATTTAAGAAAATATGTTGGGCATAATCCGCTTATAGGTCTTGGTGCAACTACACTAGTATTTAATAGCAAAAATGAATTGTTATTGAATTTAAGAAGTGATACAAATACTTGGGGTATTCCAGGTGGCTCTATGGAATTATATGAAAACATTAGAGATACTGCTATAAGAGAATTAAAAGAAGAAGCTGGTATTACTGCAGAAAATTTAGAACTTGTTGATGTATTATCTGGAAAAGAGTATTATTTTGAATATCCTAATGGAGATAAAATGTGTACCGTCATAGTTTTATTTAAAGTATTAAATTACACTGGTACTATTAAAGTATCAGATAACGAAAGTAAAGAATTAAAGTTTTTTTCACTTAACGATTTACCAAATATGGAATCTAGAGCCAAAGCTATAATAGATAAAATAAAAGATGGCACAATAAAAATTTAATGGTTTAATCAAATGCACAGAAATGTGCTACAAAATTTAAAAGCTTCAAAGAAGAAATCGCATTTAATTAACCGCCATCAATAATAACTATACTGTATACAAAAATACAATTTATTACTTAAAATAGGTTAGAATTATCTCTAAACTATATTTAACTAAGTCAATAAAAGTAGTTAAAATAAAATTTATCATAAAACAAACAAGGTATTTCATATCAAAAAAATAAATGCTATAATATCAACAAATGGAGGTAATTTTATGCAAATGATAGATTTTATGAATCAAAATGATTACACAAAAGAAATAGGGACCACCGAAAACCGAAAAACTCACCCAAAATTTGTTCTAATTCGTCCAGATGGAACCATCTTATATTCTGATTTAAGCAACGACGAAAAAATGATTTCTATCTTTGGCAAAGAGGAAAAATGTATGGAACATCGCCAATATATTGCAAAATTAATAGAAAACTTTTTTCCTGACAGAACAGATTTAAAAGAAAAAGTATTACAAGGAAATATCTTCGCACCAATTTACGATTTTTTAAAAGAAGGCGATATTATCTTTAACAACACCACTACATATGAGGGACCAACATTCTTTTTACATGGAATTCATGGACAATTGCTAATTCCAGAAACCCCAACAGAATCACAAATTGAAGCATTAAAAGTATTAGATGCTTATATCAATTATTTTAAAACAATTGAAGTAAAAGAATATCAAGATTTAGAAAAAAATATCAAAGTCACCTACTTTGAAAATGGAGCAGTTGCAGTAAAAAACTTTTTAGACAGAAGACAGGAATATGGCCGACATTAAAATTTTTATAATTCACAATACAAAACCTTTAATCAAAGCCATTGACATCATACCCCAAAATCCTAATTATCAAAATCATCTAGAATACTGGGAAAAATATTTATCACAAAAAAAGTTTGAAACAGTAACTGTAAAAGATTTGTATCAAAATAGCAGAAATTTAATATCCATTAAAATAGCACTAGAAGGAAACATCGTTTTTATGGATACATCTAAACAAAATTCTTCTTTTCGAACAGGAATTCTTTTTCTGCCATCAAATGTTTCTCCATTAAGAAAACAAATCGCTGCCAGACTAACATCTTCTTATGATTATTTAAATATTTTATACAACATACATTACAATGGAATATCATACCAAGCAGAAGAAAGGGACATAGACCGTACCCAAAAAGAAGAAAAAATACCAAGTGTTATGTTAAATTTAGTAAAAAAGAAAAGCTCCAATATATATGAAGCCAAATTTTAGTACCCATTCTCTAGGGTACTTTTTTTAAACAAAATTTTTTTATCCTATAAAAGATTACAAAAAGCTCCTAGCATTCATATTTATATGCTACAACCTTATCTTAAACAATTTATATTTCATGTTTCTTTAAATAATCAATAATCACAAGAAAATTAGGATCTTCCTCATACTCTTTTCTATCAAATTCTATCCAAGCATTTGCTAAACTTTTCTCACTCTCTAATAATCCTTTTACATAAAAGTCATTTATAAGAGGATTATTCTCTTGATGCATCAAATCAAAACAACCTTCTTGTTCATACAACTTAATTTGCAAATCACATTCCAATTTATCACAACGATGAGCAAACTTAGCCTCTTTTGTTACCCGTTCATTGAACTCATCTAAAAGATTTACAATTTCTTCTTTATCAACAAAATCTTTTAAAATATGTTCTACAGCATCTTTTCCTTGTATTAATTTTTCTTCCCTAGAAATTTGATAAAAAGCATAATCTCCAATTAAAATTTCTTCCAACTCATGAATAGCTAACATAAAAATTATTCTTTTCAAATCCAACGAATAAGAAAACTGATAATAAATAGCAATCGCAAGCATTTGAGTTCCATAAATGTGTTCCGCGACACTTTCTACACGTTCTCTTTTTATATTCCAAACCAAAGGTCCAGTTCGAATAGTATTTTTAAGTTTTACACACATAGTATAAAATTGCATAATATTTTGTATTTTATTTTCCATATAACTACTCCTATAAATAATCATTTTCTTGAAGCTTCTGAATTAACTTTTTATGAATAGGTCTTATAAAATCACACATGCTTTTATCTGTTGCCTCATCAAACGTTACCCATTTAACACCATTCGATTCATCTTCACGATATTTTAAAGGCAAAGTATCATCTGCTTCCATCAAATAAATAATATCAAAATGCAAATGAGCTGAAACATATTTTCCCCTTTTAACATGCCCTTTTACAGGAGCAGAAGAAAAAGAAAAAATAGAAGGATTTAATACTCGAACCTCTAACCCAGTTTCTTCTTTAACTTCTCGGACAGCAACACTTAAAAAATCTGTCTCACCATCCACGTGTCCTCCAGGATAAATCCAGCCATCATTAATAATATGATAAACAACTAACATCTTATTTCTTTCTTTATTTACAACAAAAGCAGAAGCAGTAAGATGTCCAAAAATATTATCCCTAGTTAATACATCATCAAAAGTATCTATAAATTTTAAAAATTGCTCTTTATCACAAACCTCTTGTTCATTAAAAGGAACATACTGTTCTATTTCTTTTCTATAATTCATGCTCTACCTCCTCTAAAAAAGATATCCACCCAAGACTATGCCATAAACAAACTTCATCATAAGAAAATACACTTTCAGAAGGTTTTTGATAAAGTACTACTACAATAGGCTTATCATAAAGCAATTTCTGTATCACAGCAAAGCACATTTCTGCAAAAGTCTCAGCTCCAATATATCCTTTGATGGAATTCTTATCTTCATTCATGACAAACAAATAATCGGTTTTCATAATATTTTCAAAAAATTTTTTATGAACCCCTGGATATATTTCCATAAAATACTGTTCATCAATTGCCACAGGATAATCTAAAACTTCAAAACCTTTATGTTCAAAGTAATTTTTCCAACCATTTATTTTTTCTTGTAATTTAGCACTTCCGGCAATAACAACTTTTTTCATAACAACTCCTTCACATAAATAAATTTTACTCTATTTACATAGAAATAGCTAGAAAAATACGAATTTACAAAAAATTTTGCTACAATATAGAAAAGGTGTGAACAATATGACTTTCTATTCTAAAAATTTTGATATCTACTATACCAAAGATGATTTAGATTACATTCCAGAAATAATAAATTTTTTAACAGAACGGATTCCCGAACTAACAAACTTTTTTAAATTGGAAAATCTAGATACCAAAGACAAGCCTCAAATCATTCTTTATAATAACTATAATCAATTTAGAAATGACTGTATAATATATAATATAGGTTCATCTTCTTATATCGTGGCATTTTTTAAAAGAATTCATGGTATAAATACTATTCGAGCTCTAAATTTAAAAGAGCAGAAAAAAGGGACTGGCCATGAAAATGACAATTTAGAAAAACTAATGCTTCGCCTGCTTCATGAATACGCCCATTTTTTGCATCGAATAAAAATTAATATGCCTTTAACAGAAGGAAGTACTCTTTGGTTTATTGAAGGACTTGCTACGACTATAACCCATCAATACGATCATTTACCATTAGAAACAACTTGCAATATAGAAGATATCACAAATCAAAAAGTTGGTTACAATACTTACAGAACTTTAGTAACTTACTTATTACAAAAATACGGTCAAGAATTTTTATTAAACATATTAGATAAAAAAGACGTACAAGAAAATCTACTGCCAACAATCTGCGAAGAAATCAATCACAAAAACACATTAAAAAAATAGGATTTCACTTTCCTATTTTGTTTTTGACTTTTTCGTTCTTTTCTTACTATAAAACCATACGATCGCACCAACACCAAGAATAACAAGTACAATCGCAGCAATATGAGAATATTGTTCAAAAATAGCTAGTATCGATTCCCAATTTGCACCAACTGTTTGACCTGCAATCGATAAAACCGTATTCCAAATAAGAGATCCTACCACCGTATACAAAGTAAACTTCCCAAGAGGCATTTCACTCATACCAGCAGGAATAGAAATCAAACTACGAACAATTGGAATAAACCGGCAAAAAAATACTGTTTTATTTCCCTTTTTATCAAACCATTCGTCCGCCATATCAATATCTTTTTCCTTGAGCCTTAGAACTTTACCAATTTTACCACGAACAATTTTCTTTAAACGTTCCTTGTTAAAAATTTTACCAATAAAATACAAAGCATAAGCCCCAACAAGAGACCCTAAAGTTGAAGCAATAATAATTCCTACAATATGCATATTAGTATAAGTAGACATAAATCCACCGAAGAGTAAAATTACTTCAGATGGAATTGGTGGAAATATATTTTCAATAGCAATCAACAAAAAAATTCCCAAATAACCAAATTGGTTCATAATTTCAATAATCCAAGCCTGCATAACATCATTCCTTTACATGTACAAAAGTATACCAAAAAAATCTATTCTTTACTAGATTTTCTCTAAGATTTTCTGAAAAGCAGATGGAATAGAATAATTCATCTTTATTTCTTCTAATCCAACATATAAATAATCCTTAAAAGGCTTTTGAAGAGAGATAACATAAGCATTCATATGCCATTCCAAATGAGAAAAAATATGTTTAAATTCACCAAGAAATACAATTTTAGAAAAAGAACACTCTTGTTGAGCCAAATACTTTTTGACATCATCTTGACACATTTTTTCATCAACATTAGGAAATTCATACGTACCAGAAAGTAATCCTTCCTCTTTTTTCAAAATAGAATAACGTCCGCAATACTCAAAAACAAAAACAGTTTTTGAAATTATTCTCCGTGGTTTCTTCACACTTTTCAGTGGATAAAGAAGTTCCTTATGATGACGATGAGCCTTGCAACACCTTTTAAGAGGACATTCTTCACATAAAGGAGTTCCATTCGGCACACAAACCACCGCCCCAAGTTCTATAAAACTCTGTGTAAAATCATTTGGAGGATACTTTTTGATAAATTTTCTCAAAATTTCACTATATTCCTTACGAACTTGCGAACTTAACATATCCCTCTCATCTTCATAAACCCGCGATAACACACGCATGACATTCCCGTCAATCGCTGGAACAGGTTTTAAATAAGCAATCGACAAAATCGCTCCTGCCGTATATTCCCCAATACCAGGCAACGAAAGAAGTTCCTTTTCATCATCAGGAAGAACCCCTTGATAACTTCGAACTAACTCACTCGCACATTTCTTCAAATTACGAGCCCGACTATAGTACCCTAGCCCTTCCCAAAGCTTCAATAGTTCATCATCACTAACTTGAGCCAAGTCATACACAGTAGGCAAAGATTTAAGAAATACTTCATAATAACGCTTCACTGCTTCGACCCTCGTTTGCTGTAACATAATTTCAGAAATCCAAATTTTATAAGCATCTTTCGTATGTCTCCATGGCAAATCTCGTTTATTTTTTTGATACCACAAAACAAGGTTTTCTATATCTTGTTGCCTCATAATACTACCCTTTTCTAATGATTTTCTTTTTCATTCAAATCTTTCTCATACTTACTCATAATTTTATTAATCTCATACATTTTACGGTCAAGTTCCTGAATATCCAATGCATAATCTTGCATATTTGCTTGCACTTCAGAAGGAATTTCCTCTTGGAATTTATAACGAATTTTATGGTCCAAACTAGCCCAGAAATCCATCGCAACAGTTCTGACTTGAATTTCCGCTGGTACATATTCCACATAATCTTGTAAATAAACAGGCACTAAAACCTTTAAATGATAACTAGAATACCCCGAAGACTTTGGACTTCGAATATAATCCTTTCTTTCCTTAACAAGCAAATTAGTAGAACTTGCAATTAAAGAAACAACGTCATACACATCACTTAAAAAAGACACAACAATTCGAACCCCCACAATATCGTCAATATATTTATAAGCATTTTTCTCAGTAACTTCATATCCTTTTTTTATTAATTTACGAGAAATGCTTTCACTAGATTTCATTCTTGACTTTAAATGTTCTACTGGTGTATAACCATGCTTTCTTTCAAATTCCTTGATTAAAATACGCAACTCACTTTCAAGCATATCCTTTGCGTACTCATATTTATAATACTGAGTTAAATTCATATTTAACAAAATCGCTCCTTTAAGAAAAAAAAGTAATACAAACGTACCACTTCATAAAAAAATTATACCACAAATGTTTTCTATTTGCAAATTTCTCTAAAAAAAGAAAAAAAGACCTCTTTGAAAGATCTTTAAGCTTCCTTTGTTGCAGTTTTTGGGTTTTCTAATTTTTCTAATACGTTCTTTGTAACATCAATAGCTTTTAAACGAACAGCTTCAGCCGCATCCGTTAAAACTGGTTCTCCCTTTTCTTTGACATAGTTCACTAAATCAGTCGCTGCTTTTTGAATGTCTTTTGCTTTTTTCTTAGCAATTTTAAGAACCTTTTCTTTATCTAAATCTTTTAAAGCAGCTTCAATTTCTTCTGTCTTTTGCACAACATATGCTCTGACATCATCCATATCAATTTCTTTAGCTTTGCTAATTAAATCATCCATTTTTGCTTTTAATTCAGCACGTGTTTCCTTTCCACTTTTCGGAGCAAATAAAATTCCTAATCCTGCTCCAATCGCTGCTCCTCCAAGGATTGCTGCAACAGTTTTTCCTTTTTTACCCATATTATAACCTGCCTTTCTATATTTATTATACAAGAAACAAGCAAAAAAAATCATCAAAAGATAGTCTGTTGACAAGATGTTGACAAGATTCTATAATAAGAATGGGTGAAGAAATATAATACATGTAGTAGCAGTATATTGTTTATTATTTATGACTTATTCCTTTTTAGGATGGTGTTTAGAAGTAATTTGTAAATTAATAAGTGACCATAAATTCATCAATCGTGGCTTCTTAATCGGGCCTTATTGCCCTATCTATGGATGGGGAGCCCTATTAATGCAACTTTTACTACAAAAATATCTAAATGATCCACTTGTTCTATTTATCATGATTATTCTACTCTGTTCTATTTTGGAATATTTCACAAGTTTCTATTTAGAAAAATTGTTCCATACTAGATGGTGGGATTATTCAAACAAAAAATTCAACATTAATGGTCGTATCTGTTTAGAAACCATGGTTCCATTCGGAATATTTGGAATGTTTCTAATGTATGCAGCAAATCCATTTTTCCTAAATCTTTTCAATTCTTGGAATGAAACATTTACTATCGTCTTAGCAAGTATATTAGTAATTGGGTTACTCATTGACACGATTATTTCCTTTAAAATGATGAATACATTCAAAAACTTATGCAAGAATATCGAACAAAAACAAATAATCCCAAGAGATGATACAGAAAGAATTAAAAAACTAGTCAAAAAACAAATTCAAACTTCTAAAATGCGTTTAGAAAAAAGAATTATGGATGCTTTCCCCCACTTAAAAATACAAACATGGAACAAAACAAAGAAAAAGAAAACAAAAAAAGAAAGTTGTCAACGTTAAGACAACTTTTTTTGATGAAAATAAAAATAACAACAAAACAAAGAAAAGGCACTTCCTAATAAGAAACCAGCCAAAATATCACTGGCATAATGAACTCCTAGATATACTCGGCTCAAACAAACCAAAAGAATTAAAAGACCAAGGAAGATACTTCCAAGTATTTTCTTACTCTTACTAAGCTTACTTTGCCATAAGAAAAAAATAAGAAGAAGCCCAAATGTCGTAATAGTCATCGCATGTCCACTTGGAAAAGAATATCCACTTTCTTCTACAAGATGTAACACACTAGGTCGTGGTCTTTGAAAAATAAACTTTAATCCAAAATTCAAAGCTGCCTCCATCACCATACAAAGTATCAAAAAAAGACTATTTCTTTTCTGACGCCAGAAAATAGCAATAAAAACAAGAAACAAAACAATAACTTCAAAACTTCCTATATGAGTAATAAATTTCCAAAATTCAGGAATACGAATAGTTTGAATTCCTTGATACACAAAAGTATCAAAAGGTGTAGTACTTCCCATCGTAACCAAAATGGCAAGAACCAAGAAACAAACAAAACAAATAACAAACCCTACCACAAGTAAATTTTTCTTCATAACATCCCTCTTTCTATTTTATTTCACGTAAAGAAAAAAATGAAAATATAATCATGAGAGACTATATTTCCTACATTTTCACAAAGAATACTTGATACCATTTTAAAAAACAATAAACATTCCATACTTTACGATAATTATCTTTCTTCCCATTCTTATGGTCCTCAAGCATTTTTAAAAGCATCTTTGTATTAAAATATTTCTGTGCTGGTTTACTTAAAAACGTTTTTTGAATTTCCAAGTAAACATCTTCTTCCTTCATCCAATCACGAATTGGAACTGGAAATCCTAATTTTTTCTTTTTATAAGACTCATTAGGAATAACTTTCTTCGCAGCTTCTCTTAAAGCAACTTTTGTATTCTCCTTAGTCACTTTATAATCAAGAGGTAACGAAGACGCTACAGAAAAGACTTCTTTATCCACAAATGGCACTCTTCCTTCCAAAGAATTAGCCATAGTCATACGGTCTGCTTTCTGTAAAATATCCTTCATAAGCCAAAAATTAATATCGATGGCTTGCATTTTTACAATATTACTTTGACCCTGGAATTCTTCAAAAACAGGCTTTGTAATCTCTTTATTTTGAATAGTTACCGGAACTTTTAATAACTTTTTCACTTCTTTCTCTGTCCATACCTTATTAACACCAATATAACTATCTTCAAGTCTTTCCCCACGACGAACTAAAAAGTTAATGCCTCGAACAGGTGGTAATAAAGAACACACTTTTGAAATCGCATGACGAATAAAAAACGGTATCTTATTATAAAAAGAATAATCTACTTCTTCACGATAATAATTATATCCACCGAAGAACTCATCTGCACCTTCTCCAGACAACACAACCTTGACATCCTTACTTGCTAAATTTGCCACAAAGTAAAGAGCCACGATGGCCGGATCACTAGCAGGTTCATCCATATGATACATGATCTTATCCAAAATTTTCATGTACTCTTCTTTCGTAATTTTCTTACTAACATTCTTAATTCCTAACTTACTTGCCAAATCCTCAGCATAAAGAGTTTCATTATAACGCGGAATATCATACCCAACCGTATAAGTTTTATCTGGTTTTGCTAAAGATACCAAATAAGAAGAGTCAATCCCACTTGATAAGAAAGAACCAACTTCTACATCACTAATCATATGATGTTCTACACTATCTTGCATAACATTAGAAATATCTTTAACAACCTTCTTATATTCCTTATGTTCAATTGGAAACTTTAACTCATAATAACGCTCAAGCGTAACTTCTCCATCTTGAAGTGTTAAAGAATGTCCTGCATCAAGTCGCCTCACGCCTTCAAAAAACGTTTCTGTCGTTGGCGTAAAACTAAAAGACAAATAAGCCGATAAAATAGACTCATTAAACTTCTTCTCAAACTTAGGATGGTCTAAAAACGCTTTAATTTCAGATGCAAACAAAAAAGTTCCATCATTTTGATAATAATAGAAAGGTTTAATACCAAAAGGGTCCCTTGCACAGAAAAGCGTTTTATTTTTAATATCGTATAAAGCAAAAGCAAACATTCCTCTTAAATGCTTTGGTAAATCACGACCCCATTTTTCATACCCGGCAAGTAATACTTCCGTATCACTATTTGTTTGCCAAGGATAATCTTTAAGTTCACTTTTTAATTCTTTATAATTATAAATCTCACCATTAAAGACAACCACCAAATTTTCATCTTTACTAAACATTGGTTGTTTACCACCAGAAATATCGATAATGGAAAGTCTTCTTTGACCCAAAGCAACATTTCCTCGAACAAAAAACCCTTCGGCATCTGGCCCTCTATGTTTAATTCGATCAGTCATATTTTTAAGTGTTTTCTTCATATTTTTCTCTTTGCCTACAAAACCAGCAATCCCGCACATAATGCCACCTCCACTTATTCATTTATTATACCCTTTTTTTTAGAAAAATAAAAGGTAAAGTAACCGTCCCATTAAGAGATAAAACAATATTTCAAAAGAAAAAAGCACTGAATTTTTAAAAGCCAGTGCCTTTTTTATTCTTTTACCATCGATAACTGTACTTTTTCTTTCTCTTTATCAATTCCACAAACATAAACTGTAACAATATCTCCAACACTGACAACATCGTTTGGGTTCTTGACATATTGTTTACTCATTTTAGAAATATGAACAAGTCCATCATCATGCAATCCTATGTCAACAAAAGCTCCAAAACTTGTCACATTACGAACCGTACCTTTTAATTCCATACCAAGTTTTAAATCATCAATGGTTAAAACATCGCTCTTTAAAACAATATCATCTAACTTATCACGATAATCTTGTCCCGGATGATTTAACTCATCAATAATATCTTGTAAAGTATAAACATCCGTAGCAAGTTTCTTTGACATATCAGAAACATCTACTTGACTTAAAACAGATGTAAACTTTTCACTTCCTAAATCATGAATATCTAAATTTAACTCCCCTAATAAAGCAGCAGCAAGTGCATAACTTTCGGGGTGAATTCTTGTCTTATCCAAAGGATTTTCTCCATCCACAATTCTCAAAAATCCAATAGATTGTTCATACACTTTATCACTAAATCCGGCTAAACTCTTTACTTCTTCCCGAGAAACAAAAGGCTTTTTCTCCCGGAATTTCAAAATACTATCAATCGTTTTTTTAGTAAGTCCTGAAATATAACTTAAAATACTACTACTTGCTGTATTAATATTGACACCAATTTCATTGACAATTTTAGAAACAGTAAATCCTAAAGCTTCAGCTAATTCTTTCTGGTTCACATCGTGTTGATACTCGCCAACGCCAATACTTTTCGGATCAATTTTTACAAGTTCTGATAAAGGATCTTGAACTCTTCGACCAATCGAAATCGCACTTCTTTTTTCTACCGTTAAATCAGGAAATTCTTTAATAGCCAATGGACTTGCCGAATAAACACTTGCTCCTGCTTCACTAACTAAATTATATAACACAGGAGTTCCACTAATCGCATCAGCTACAAAAGCTTCACTCTCCCGAGAAGCAGTTCCATTACCAATCGCGATAATTTGTACTCCATACTTCTCTATCAAAGATTTTAACACTTCTTTACTCTTTTCTTTTTCATTCTTAGGTTCATGTGGATAAATCGTAGCAATTTCTAACACATTTCCATATGGATTTAACACAGCAAGCTTACATCCCGTACGAAATGCTGGGTCAAAACCAAGAACCACCTTATCTTTAACAGGCTTTGTCATAAGTAAATGTTCCAAATTATCTTGAAAAGTCAAAATTGCTTTATTTTCTGCATTCTCCGTTAAATCAGCTCGGATTTCTCTTTCAACACTAGGATAAATAAGTCTTTTTAAAGAGTCCTTAATTGCGTCAACAACATCATTACAAACAAAAGAATTAGGATTTTTAATCATCTTACTTTCCAAATATTCTAAAATATGCTCTTTATCAAAATCCAAAGAAACCGATAAAATTCCTTCCTTTTCTCCACGGTTCATTGCCAAAACCCTATAATGTTTCGCATACCGAATTGCTTCACTAAAATCATAATACATTTGATAAACATGCTTTTCATCTACCGCATTTTTCTTGATTTTACTCGTGAAAAAACCATGGTTCCATATCTCTCTTTTAATATATTTACGATAATAAGCATTATCACTAATCCATTCTGCAATAATGTATTTTGCTCCTTCAATCGCTTTTTCTACGTCACAAGAAAAACCACTTGCCAAAACCTCCATACTACCATTCGTAGGAAAACTCATCATTTTCTTAGCGAGTGGCTCTAGTCCCATTTTAATTGCTTCACTAGCCTTTGTTTTCTTCTTTTCTTTAAATGGTCGATACAAATCTTCGACATCAGAAAGCTTCTCACAAGCAAGAATAGAAGCCCTCAACTCATCCGTCATCATATCCTTTTCTTCAATCAACCGAATGACATCTTCTTTTCTTTTTAACAAATTCTCTAAATAAGTATACTCTTTTTCAATAGATCGAATGACTTCCTCATCCAAAGAACCCGTAGCTTCCTTCCTATAACGTGCAATAAAGGGAATGGTAGCACCTTCACTAAGTAAAGATAAAACAGCCTCTACCTGCGACACTTTAATTCCTAAATTTTTTGCTAAAACTTCTTTATTATTCATATTTAAATCCTACTTTCCATACCCAAAGATTATATCAATTAAAAAAAAGACTTGCAAGCTCTGTAAACTTAATCTTTAAAATAACATCTTTTCAAATATTAAAAAGTTTGATAAAATACCCTAGGCATTAGGAGGTACATTAATGTTAGAAAGTTTTCAATTTATTACAGTATTTTTAGAAGGAATTATTTCATTTTTTTCACCATGCATTATCCCAATCCTACCTTTATATATGAGTTATTTAGCAGGAAGTGCAAAAAAGGTAAACAAAGATGGCACTATATACTATAAAAGAAGCACTACTCTCTTTCATACATTTTTCTTTATCCTTGGAATATCTGCATCTTTCTTTATTCTAGGATTATCTTTTACTGCATTAGGACTATTCTTTCAAAATATCAAACATATCTTATTAATCATATGTGGTATCATTATCATCATTTTAGGATTTTTTCAAATGGGGCTCATTAAAATAAAATTCTTACAAAAAGAAAGAAAAATGAATGTAAACTTAAACATCAAAAAAATAAACCCATTCTTTGCTTTTCTATTAGGATTTTTATTTAGTTTTGCATGGACACCATGCGTTGGTCCTGCCCTCTCATCTGTTCTTATGATGGCTGGAAGCGTTGAAAGTATGATAATCGGTAACTTATATGTCTTCTTGTACGCATTAGGGTTTATCATTCCTTTTCTAATTCTTGGATTATTTACAAATGAAGCTCTAAACTTATTAAAAAAACATCAAAAAGCTCTATCTAACTTAATCAAAGTAGGCGGTGCTTTATTAATAATCATTGGTGGAATACTAATATATAATGGAATAAAAGCTATCCCTGAAAAAGAAATTTCTAGTTGTACAATTGATGAAAACGGAATGTCAAATTGTTCTTCAACCATTGAGTCAGTCAATCTTACAACTCCACCCGCTTTTACCTTAAAAGATATTTTTGGTAACACTTATACTTTAGAAGATTACAAAGACAAAACAGTCATCTTAAATTTCTGGTCTATGTCTTGTACAATTTGTAAAGAAGAATTAAAAGATATCGAAAAAATATATAATACCTATCAAGACGATGTTATTTTACTCACTTTAATAAGTCCTGAATTAAGTAACTCAAGCACCGAAGAAATTAAAAAGTATATTGAAGAAAATAACTACAGTTTCCCTGTATTAATTGACGAGTCTAAAGAATACTTCAAAAAATATGGAATATCATCATTCCCAAATACATTTATTATTGATAACAACGAAGTAAAAATAAAAATACCAGGTGCAGTAAGCCACGAAGATTTAGAAAACTATATCAAAGAATACACAGAAGAATAACTTGAAAAAAAGCACATCTTATGATACTATGAATATATCAAGGACACCTTGAATAAAATAAAAAAGGAACACTTAATTTTCGCATGTTGAGTGTTGCCGAATTGGTTCCACCTAAATCATTGCTGAGTTAGGTGGATTGCTTTTATATTAATACTATAAATAGTAAAACCAATAAAAGGAAGATAATAAGGATTAAAGATGTAATTAACAAATCAATGAAAAATAAAGCAAAATATAAAAGAAAGTGATACTATGAAAGTAATAACAATCAAGCAACCCTTTGCCTCTTTAATCATCGCAGGATTAAAAGAATATGAATTTCGCACATGGAAGACAAACTATCGTGGCCCAATACTAATTCATGCAGGTAAAGGAATAGACAAAAACGCCACAAAAAAATATGAACAATTTCATTTAGAATATCCTACCGGTTGCATTCTAGGTATCGCAGACTTAACAGATTGCATAAAAATAAACGAAGAAGCAAAAACTATGCTAAAAAAGAAAAAGTCTATCGTTTATGAAAATCAAATAAATAATAAAGAAAATAATTATTATGGATTTAAATTAGAAAATATCCAGACCATCGAGCTTATCTACATCAATGGCCAATTAGGATTATGGAACTATAATGACAAGATTAAAATAAAAACATCTTTATAAAATGAAGAAACACTTGAGGGTTCTTCATTTTTTCGTTACAATAAATCCAATGAAACGGAAGTGATTGCTATGCGAAAACTAATTATTTTAAGAGGAGCCATGGGATGTGGAAAAACCACTTTTATTAAAGAACATCACCTAGAAAGATTTACACTAAGTTCCGATACGATAAGACTGATGTTTTCATCACCAGAATTAACAATTAACTACACTGAAACAATTCCACAATATAATAACAAAAAAGTTTGGGATTTGCTATATCAGTTATTAGAAGAAAGAATGAAAAAAGGAGAATTCACGATCATCGATGCAGTTCATGCTTATGTCGATGAGTCTTTTAAAGTATACAAAAAGCTCGCTGAAAAATATCGTTACCACACCTATGTCTTAGATTTTACAGATATTCCAAAAGAAGAAGTATTAAAAAGAAATTTACAAAGAGAAGATTTTCGGATTGTTCCACCTTCAAGTATCGAAAGAGTATACACCGCTTTCAAAAAAGAAAAAATCCCCTCTTCTTTTCGCATCATTAAACCAGAAGATTTCGAAACTATCACAAAAACCACTCCTAGAGATTTAAATAACTATGAAAACATTCATATTATAGGCGATATTCATGGCTCTTACACTGCCTTAAAAACGTACTTCAATAAATATCCAGTAATACCTCAAGATTTCTACATTTTCGTAGGAGATTACTTTGACCGTGGTATCGAAAATTACCATACTTTTAAGTATTTAAAAGAATTGATGGAACACAAAAATATGATATTTCTTGTTGGAAATCATGAAGATAAATTATACAAATACGCCTGTGATGATGAATTTAAAATGGATTATGATATCAAAAATACAATTGAAGAATTTGAACAAAAAAAACTCAAAAAAAGTGAAATACGTGGTTTTATCAAAAAACTATCCCAACTTGCTTACATTACTTTTAATGGGAAAAATTATCTCATTACTCATGGCGGAATTCCCTATATCCCAGAAAAACCTCTAGACTTTTATAGCACCAACACATTCATATACGGGATAGACAAATATGATGTTGACATCGATAAAATTTATAACGAATATATGAAGAGCCAAAAAGAAAAAACTTACCAAATTCATGGTCATAGAAACCACTTAAAGTTACCATACAACACATATATTTATTCTATAAACCTCGAAGGGGACATCGAACATGGTGGTCATCTACGTGTTTTAACATTGACAAAAAATGATAGTCAAAAATACACAGAAATAAAAAATAATAACTATAATCCAAATTTAATCACAGAAACAGCAACATATAATTTAGTAGAAGACTTAAGAAAAAACAAATATATTTTTGAAAAAGAACTAGAAAAAAATCTTTCATCATTTAATTTTTCAAAAGAGGCCTTTTATAATAAAATATGGAACAACATAACCACCCAAGCAAGAGGCTTATTTATTGACACTGCAAAATATCACATCGTAGCCCGTAGCTATAACAAATTCTTTAAAATTGAAGAACGTCCTGAAACAAAATTAGAAAACCTTAAAAAAAGTATGATATTCCCTGCTCATTTCTACTTAAAATACAATGGTTTCTTAGGAATTCTATCTGTTTGGAATGACGAATTTTTCTTTGCTTCAAAAAAGGTAAATACAGGAAATTATATAGAATACTTTAAAACTATATTTTATAACAAATTAACACCAACAAAGATAAAGAAACTGAAACAAAAACTAGCAAAAGAAAATCTAACCGCGGTATTTGAAGTCATAGACCCTTTAAACGACCCACACATTATTGAATATCAAGAACCAGACATCATATTACTAGATTTTATTCACAATACACCAGATTTTTCCAAGTTACCTTACGAAGAACTACAAAAGTTTGCTACAGAAAATAATATCAAAATAAAAGAATTAGCTTACATAGCAAAAACATATGAAGAATTAGAAGATATTTTAAAAGAAACTACTCAAGAAAATTATCAATGGAAAAACAACAACATAGAAGGCTTTGTAATAGAAGATAGTAACTTTACTATGTTAAAAACAAAAACACATTACTATGACACATGGAAATATCTAAGAGCAAAAATGGAAACTGCTTTAACAACAAATAAATTTAAAATCAAAGACGAAAACGCTTTAGAAAAAAACTTCATGACTTACTTAAAAGAAACATATCAAAACAAAGACACAGACATTACAAACATAAACATCATCGAAGTAAGAAAAAACTTTCTAAAAGAGCAAATAAAAAAATAACTATTCAAAAAAATAGAAATGCGTTACAATACTAGGAGTGATTATTATGGAATACTATATTGATTTAGGTTCATCAACAATTAAAGTTTATGAATACGACAAAGAACTAACATTATTAGAAGAACATTCTATTTATTTTAAAAATAATTTTGACAAAGAAAAAGGCATCAGTGAAGAAAACTTGCAAGAATTATGTGATTACTTTACACATTTAAAAGAAACGTACAATTTAAAATACGAAAATACTCATATCTATGTAACTGGAATATTTAGAGAACTTACTCTTTCCAAAAAACAAGAACTAGTAAAACTATTTAATGATAAATTTGACTTACATTTTAATATTATTTCTCACGGTATTGAAAACTACTATTTAGGAAAAGCAATGGATAACGATTACAATGGAAAAAAAGTATTAATTATTAATATGGGTGGGAAAACAACAGAATTAGTAACATTTTATCAAAATAAAATTACCGATACCAAAAACTTAAAGCTTGGAGTTGCAGACTTACTAAATAATTTTGACAAAGTAAACAATCCCTACAGTGGCAATACTATAGAAGAAATGGAAAACTTCATTAAAGAAAAATGTGCCTCTTTAAACTTAGATACCGATTATGACTGTGCAATATTTACAGGTGGCGAAGAACGTTTCGAATTACTAACAGGATTTAACTTAATAGAAAACACATTATTTCACGATAACATACATAAATACATGCTAAGTTTAGAAGACTATATAAAAGGAACAGAAAAAGTATTCTACGATATTTCTTTAGAGGAGTTATACAAATTAATGCCTGGAAATCCAAAATGGATGGATGGTGCAAGAAGTGGGGCTATCATTCCTTTAGTGTTATTTAAATTAGCTAATGTAAATTGGATTATTCCATCAGATTTAAATTTAATTAATGGAGTCATCAACGATTTACAAAGAACGTATTTTAATATGAACACAGTCTCAAATTATAAAAAAGCAGTATTATGCTTAAAAACATTGCAGAACTATTTTATAAATTACTCACAAAAAATAGCTAATGTAGGTTATCCTAATACAATACTTCCAAAAACAAATGAATGGATTACCTATATGTTTTTTTCTTGTCTTTTAAATTATGGAATGCGTTCGGAAACTTATCATAAAAATATGATACAAGCATACTTACATCATCCAGAACTATTCCAACCAAATTATGTTGTAAAAAATTTTCAAAAAAAAGAAAATAATTTAAAAATACTACTATGTCAAAACATTCATCCACGTTATCCAAATATTGCCACCAAAAAGTGGATAAAGTTATCCGAAGAATTATCGAAGTTTGACAGCTTAATATATAAAATAAGTACTTTAAATTCGTTTGAAGAACTCTACTTTTTCATTCAATCATTCCATTGTTTTGGTCAAAAAACAGGAGGACTTTTAATCAGAGTTATTATAGACTCCAAAGTATGTAAAATTTCAGATAATGAAATGAGTTTTATCCCATTAGACCGGCATGATATTGAAATTAGTTATTTAAATAATATCATTGATACAAATAAGCCCACAAAAAAGAAATTGCACGAGTTATCTTCCACATGGATAAAAGCAGGAAAGCAATTAAATCTAACACCTAGTGAAGTTGACAAATACTTATGGGAAGTCGGAAATAGTTTTTGTGGAAAAAAGAAATGTGCCACATGTCCACTGCGAAAAAATTGCAAAAAAAAGGAGAGAATATGAGCAAAGAAGAAAAATTTAAACATTTGCTAAAAGAGTTATCTTCCTGTCAAAAATGTCTGTCTTTAAAAAAGAAAAATGGCACGGATTGCTCTTTAATAAACATTTACAAAAGCCAAGAGTTTTGCCAAGCTATTCCCTCTATGTGGACCGATTGGTTTCACAGACTAGATGCAAAAATTTTTGTCATTGGGCAAGATTGGGGCCCATATATAGACATGCAAAAATTACACACGGAATATCAAAAAAATCCCACAGAAAAACACTGGCAAAATTTAATAGACACTGAACCTAGCTTAACCAAAAAGATGCTAACAAAATATCTAATTCTTTCTGCTAAGGCTTACAATATAAAAATAGATGAAACTATATTAAATTCTCTATTCATCACCAACGCAATTATGTGTGCAAGAACCGGTACAACTTATCGTGGCAACAATATTGATTTAAACAAATCAACAAAAAATTGTTCTTGTTTTTTAAAAAAACAAATAGAAATAGTAAATCCGAAAATCATTATAACACTAGGTTACTACCCTCTTTTATCATTATCAGAAATTTATCATTTTAAAATAGAAAAAAACTTATCCAAAACAATAGAAACTCCTCCAATAATAGCTTTACAAAATGTTATCATCATTCCACTATACCATCCAACTGCTCAAATAAAAGGAGAAATACAACTAAAACAATACCAAAGAATTTGGGAAAACCTATAAGTTTTCTTTTTTTATGTATAAATAATTTATTTCTTATTTTGATACTTACGAACAAGCAGATTTTCTTTTTTCAATGCTTTTACTTCACAATCCTGGAAAATAGAAAAAAGTTCCTCATTATTTTCAAAAGATAAATGAATAAAACGATCATATAAAGAAATATTTCCACCATAAACAGGAAAAGTAACAGCATCTCTTACACGATTCAAAGTTTCAAAAAAACAAGGATCATGTTTCTTAATTTCCGCATGAATAACGTCAAATAAAATATTTCCTTTCTTATCACGCATATTGTGAATAGAATACCCTTTATTAGTATCAACAAAAGTAAATGAGCCATCACAATCAGGATATCTTTGGTTAGAGATTGCTATCTTTGATAAAATTTTCTCTTCACGATTTTCTATCTTCCTATGATAAATATAAAAATTCCCATAATATCCATATGTAATTTCTTCAGAGCTACGATAATCTCTTATAGAAAGTGCTTGTTGACTAACACAGTAATTAGTAGACAAATCAACTACTCTTTCTCCATTTTTAAATGCATTAGCATATGTACCAATAGAATAATTAACTTCTTCATCTTCAAAAAAAGCTAACGATTTCTTGCGAGCAATATGAAAATGGCCACTAACGATATCCACTTCTTCTGGGTGGTAAAGATCTAATTGATAAATAAAAGAGTTTTCGTGACTATAACTAGAATAATACCCAGTAATATTCCCAACCGGCGTAAATAAAACAAAGGGATATTTTTTGCCTACATTAAAATATGAAAAATCATCGCATTGACAATCCATATATCCAACAATATTATTCCCATGATAAAAACGAATACGATAAGGGAAATTCCCTTGTTCATTCGCTGTTTTAAAAGAGTCAATCACCAAACCAAATGCCGAAGCAAAAATAACCGTTTTTGGAATCATTTCATCTCGCATGTAAAAACGATATACAAAAGAATTCATAAACACAACCTCTCTATTTTTTTTAAGCTGACCTTCTAGGGCCATTTGTTGCAATATAAATTTCATAGTTTTCTGTTAAAAAACAAAGTAACTCTTCTGCTCCTAAAATCGGTACAATATTCATTCCTAAATTTTCACAATAAACATCATTGAAATGAATGGCTTGTTCAAAAGATATAGGAAAACTTTCAAAAAATAAAACAAATCTCATCGCCTGAGCATAAACTCTTCTATCTTCCTTTGTTTGCACATATTCTGGAAATACGGTTCTTCCGCTTTCAATTTCATGCCAATAAGCATCATCAAACTTTAACCATTCCAAAGCCAAATCCATAGAAGGTGCAATTCCTAATTCTTTTAATACGCAACAAAAAGCATATTTCATGGACTCTCTATCACTAACTAATGTCCCATCTAAGTCAAAAATCAACTTCTTATATTTCATAATGCCTCCGTTTGACATCTATTGTAACGAGAAAACAAAAAGAAAGCAACTGTAACTTCCAAAACCATGATATAATAAAAATATAAAAGAGGTTATCATGCTAAAGAAATTGTTTTTAAAAAGTAAATACTCCTTCATCCTAACAATCTTATGCTTTATGATAAGCATTCCGTTTTTATGCACCGGAATAGGAATTCCTTGGTACTTACGCTTATTAATCATTTTCATAGGAATCTTTCCCTGTCTACTATTTTTACTAGTAACAATACTAAGATATAAACTAGATCATAAACAATATATCAAAGACATAACATTCATACTAAACGTTTTACTAACGCTTGCTCTACCCTTTTATCTTTTCTTCGCCATTTTTATCACGGCTGGTCTTACAGCAACACATCCAATAACAAATCCAAAATACTATTCTCACTATGTTTCAGACGACTACCTTTTAGAAGTTTTTCCAAAAGAAATACCAGAAGATGCCACGAATATAAAATTTGAGTATAACCCAGGCTTTTTACAAGGAGCATCCATAATAGAACTCTACTACCAAGCAACACATTTAAAAGATTTAGAAAGCACTTTAAAAGAAAAAGCAATCTGGATAGGTACTCTAAACGAATATACCGAAAATAATGGACTACTAGACCAAAATATATTTAATTCCTTAACAACCTCAAATATTAACGACTTTATAATTTATCTTATCGATGGAGAATGTGACAATTCAGGCTACTGCAATCATGGAATATTTTTACTAGGAGCCATCAACCAAAAAACAAACGAAGTCATTTATTCCTCACATAACTGGTAACAGAGACTTTATAAATAAAAAAAATCATGTATAATAAAATTATGGTGATTTTATGAAAGTACTAAGTCTCACAGAGCCATATGCAACGTTAATTAAAGAAAAGAAAAAGTGGATTGAAACCAGAAGTTGGAAAACGGATTACCGAGGAGAGCTTTATATCCATGCAAGCTCCACAAAAATGCCAAAAAATTGGAAAGACAATACCGAACTTTTTACTTTAATAGAAAACACTCCTTTAAATTTTGGAAACATTATCTGCAAATGTAACCTAGTAGATTGTATTTATATGACAAAAGAATATGTAGAGAATATGAAGGAAAAGAATCATCAAGAATACATCTGTGGGGATTACAGGGAAGGACGATATGCATGGATATTAGATAATATTACCCCAATACTTCCTATAAAAGCAACAGGCTCACTCAGTATATGGAACTACTATACCGAAAAAGAAATTATGACGTTTTTAGAACAAATAGAATATGGATGGGTAGATGACGAAAAAAAGAAACACTTAACAATTGATGAAACATTCTCTAAAAAATACAGATTACAATCTCCAAAAGAAATTATAGAAAATAAAATTGGAGCATGTTGGGATCAAGTAGAATTAGAAAGATACTATTTTAAAGGATATCAAAATATAAAAACTTATTTCATCGTCCATTATGATAACGACAAATGTCCAACCCATACATTTCTAACCTATCAAAAAGACAACAAATACTACTGGTTTGAACATGCATGGGAGAAATGGAAAGGAATACATGAATACTCATCATTAGAAGAACTACTATTAGATGTAAAAGAAAAATTTATTCTTGATGAATTAAAAAACAACTATAACAAAAACAACTTATGTTTATATGAATATAAAAAACCAAAATCAAATATCACTGTAGAAGAATATTACAAACATTGTGAAAGAAAAAAAATAAAATAGAAAGAAGGAAAAAAATGACGACTATGAAATTACAACCAAATTATTATAACTACATGTTACATGGTACAAAAAGAATAGAAATTAGAGTATATGACGAAAAAAGAAAAAACCTAAATCTCGGAGAAACAATTACCTTTTTAAAAGAACCAGATTTAAAAGAAAGCTTTCAAGCTAAAATTATCGGATTATTAAGATATGAAAACTTTGAAGAATTATTTCAAGATTTTGATATTTCTATTTTAGCAGATAAAAGCATCACAAAAGAAACATTAAAAAAAGAATTAGAGCAATTTTATCCAACAGAAAAACAAGAAAAATATGGAGTATTAGGAATCAGAGTAGAACTAGAAAGGAAAGAGTATGTTAGTAAAAAATAATTATAACGAATGCCTAACAAATTTAGCGTGTTCCATAAGAAAATATTTTGAATTAGACTATAAACACGATACACTAGATTACATAGATAAATTATTAGAAGAAAAACAGCCAAAAAATGTAGTGGTCATACTATTTGATGGTATGGGTTCCAGAATATTAGAACGCACTTTATCAAAAGATGACTTTTTAATAAAACACAAATACTAAGAAATAACTACAGTATTTCCAGCTACAACAACCGCAGCGACAACCTCTATGCAAACAGGACTAAATCCTATAGAACATGGTTATCTTGGTTGGAATATGTATGTAAGTCCCATTGATGAAACCGTAGAATTATACACAAGCATAAATAAAGAAACAGGAAAAACTAGTACAAAATATCCTAAAGTACAAAAAAAGTATTTAAGTCCTAAAACAATTGTTGATGAAATAAATGAACAAAACAAATACCATGCTATATCTTTATTTCCATTTAAAGATACAAAATACAAAGACTTAGATGAGATGATTTCCATCATTGAAAAGAAATGCCAAAAAGAAGGAAAAAATACATTTATGCGTATGATGAAGAACCAGATCACACAATGCATGACCTAGGGCCTGATAGTAAAGAAGCCAAAGAACTCATAAAAACAAGAAACAACAAAATAGAAGAACTTTCCAAAAAACTAGATGATACTATAATTTTTATTGTTGCCGACCATGGACACATTAAAACAGAAAACCTTTATTTAAAAGACTACCCAGAACTACTAAATATGCTAGAAAGAACTACTTCTATCGAACCACGCGCGACATCTTTCAAAGTCAAAAAAGAGTTGCAAAAAGAATTTGAAAAAAAATTTAAAGAAACATTTAAAAACGACTTTGACCTATATTCTAAAGAAGAAGTAATAAGCAGTAAACTATTTGGTGACGGGATAGAAAATCCTCTCTTCAAAAATGCTTTGGGAGATTATCTATCAATTGCCAAGACAAATAAAGCCATACTAACAGATGGCGACGCAGAACTCTATTCACTTCATGCAGGTTATACAAAAGACGAAATCTATATTCCATTAATCATAATAGACAAAACAACCAAAGAAAATACTAACAATTACTATTAAAAAGGAGGAAAAAATGAATTATAACATTGAAACACTAAACGAAAATAATATAGAAGAATATGTTCGTACAAATGCATTTGCTTGGAAAGAAACATATAAAGGAATTGTAAATGACGAATTTCTAGACTTAATCAATACAGAAGAAGAAATTCAAAAATCTGTAGAAAAACAAAAAGCACAACTTCAAAATAAAACCAAAAAACGATTTCTATTAAAAGTAAATAACAAACCTGTAGGAAATCTATCCATAGGAACTTCTGTAGATGAAAACTTTCCAAATATAGGAGAAATAAAAGCAATCTACTTATTAGAAAAAGTAAAACATCAAGGTTACGGAAAAATATAGTTTAACAAAGCAGTTCAAGAGTTACAAAAGATGAACTTTAAAACTATGATAATCTCCTGCTTAGAAGAAAATACCAACGCCAATAAATTCTACAAACATCTCGGTGGAAACCTAGTAGGTACAAGACCATTTACTCTTCCAAATCAAACTCTAACAGAAAATATTTACTACTTTAATATCGAAAAAAATCCTATCAAACAATAGGATCTTTTCATAATAATTCATTCTTTATTTTTTCAAAAATAGGCTCATTCCCTTTATAACTTTTTGGAGAAATAGGACTAGGATGATAAATTGGTAACACTCGATACTTCCCTATCTCATAGACATTCCCAACAACAGAAGAAAACCTTTGAAACGGAACATCTAGCAAAGTTCTAGTAGGAAATTCTCCCAAAGTAATAATAAGTTTAGGATTTAAAATCTCTAACTGAGCCATCATAAATTGTTTACAATGAAGGGAACAAACTTTCAAATGTTTTCTATCCAAAGGATAACATTTCACAGCCTCCAAAAAAGTCGTTTCCAAAATATTTTTATCAATAATATCAAAAAGCTTCTGCAATACTACCCCACTAAGAAGCATTTTCCCTGACTCATCACGCCACAACAAATGACTCTTACGCCAACCGTTATTAGCCGGAGCTTCCCCTACTAACACAATATCATTATTACTACCTAAAAACACAGTATTTGTATTAGGAAATTTTTCTACCAATCCATGACACAAAGCACACTTATAAACACTTTTATCAACATTCTGTAATAAAAAAGTTACAACTTTCTTCTTTAATAATTCATAACGTTTTCTAGTATCTTCTGTTAAAATATCCTTTCTATCTACAATTCTATAGTCATGATAAAAAATTACTTTTGAAAATTGCTTAACAGTAAAATCTACAACTTGATCTTGAATAAAATTAAAATAATGACTAATACCATCCACTTTAATTTTAGCAATATCTCCTCCAAAGTAATCTTGAACAATCAAAGCCGTAATCGCACACATTCCTATATATGGATTTTCTCTTTTCCATAAACTTCCAACTTTAGAATAACAAAGATCTTTAGAATAACTTTGAACCAAAGCTTCTTCTAAAAAACTAAAACTCAACTCCTTCATACTTATCTTCACCCCTTATAAATCAAAAATTCTTTAATTTTATGATAGATACCATTTCTTGTAAAAATATCCATAAGTTGAAAGATTTATACTACTTCTTTTTCCCTACATCAATTATTCTAAAAGAAAATAAAAAAAATAGCAATAATAAACTAATCAATTAAGAAGTGAAAATCCATTCAATAATTGCTTTTTTTATTACATAGTATTCCTCTTCTTCAAACTGCATATTTGCGATACAAAAACGTTTAGAAGAAATATGAGAACAAAACATACATTCATACAAATCAGAACAATCTTGAATAAAAAAAGAATGACTAATTTTATTAGAACAAATCACATTATAGCTATTACTACAGTCCCTAGAATCATCAGTTCTTATGCAATAGTTACAATTTCCCGAGCGTTGAGAAGCAAACAAATATTCCGAGTCACCACAAGAATCACAATAAATAATATTCTTAGAGTCCCTACAATCACTAGATTGATAAACATTCACACAGCGGTATATCGTATCACTTTTTATTACACCTAGAGAGTCATATACTCTTTCAGTTGTTGTATAATTAACTGTGTTCCATATACTAATTAACTCTTCTAAAGTATGAATTTCTCTTTTAGGTAACATCCATCCTACACTTTGATCTCGTTTTTCCATATTACTATTTGTAATAAATCTCTCATTATGGATAGAATCTGCCCAAGTAACTTCATTTGTTGTCGAGTCAATAACCTTTTTCGGAAGCTTAATATCAAAAGCAAACTTCTCTAATAAAACATCAAGCGAAAAAATATTATTGCAACCAAAAACACTTTGAAATATTTTATCAACAATTTCTAATGCAACAGTATCATTCATAACTACACCTCTTTTCTACTTGTAGAATTAGATACTAAAATATCATGCAAAGATACCGTTTTCCCAATCTGAAATGTTGTAATAGAATTTTTAGACGAAGGAAAAGAAACAATAGGTTGATCTATTTTTTCCATTTTTCTAGGAACACTAGTATAATCCAAAGTAATCCCCTTAAAAGGAGAAATAAGCTTTCCTTGATCTTCTATCCTCACGATACATTCCCTATTTTTAAGTCCTGTAAGTATCTCGATCTTTTTTTCTCTAGAATCATCCACAGGTATTTTCATTCCTAAAGAATCAACAATTTCATTCGCATCAACACGCGATAACCGAAATAAATAATAATTTACCACATTTGCCAAAATAGATTCCTTTAATTCTTTAGAAATTTGATTAAAATATTGACCAGCTAAAATTAAAGATACACCATACTTACGAGCCTCTGACAAAAATTTAGAAAGAACGGGCATTTCAATGACAGAAACTTCATCTACAATAAAAACAATGTGTTGTGATAGAAACTTTTGCTGAATCAACTGAAATAATTGATTCATAATGAGTCCTGCAATCGTTTTAGTTACATGCCTTCCTAATTTCATTCGATTAAGAGAAAACAACGTCAATGACTCTTTCTCTATTGTAACTTCTAAACTATCTTGTTTTCCTTCGTAAGAAAAAGCCGGCACTAAAAGAAGCTCATCCAAAAAACCAATAATGGGTGAAATAGCTTCGCCATAAGATTGAGACTTGATTTCCTGAAACTCTGTAAGAAAAAAATCTAACACACTGCTTGGTAAATCAGCTTTTTGCAGTTGTATCAACTGATTACGATATTCTAAGTCCAAAAGAAGCTTCTTTAAATTTTGAAAACAAAAGGATTGATTTTTAAAAAGCAAATAAATAGCATTTCTTAACACTCTTTCTAATTTAGAACAAAACTGATCTGTCAACAAAGAACGCATGAAATCTAACATAAGTTCTGTATCAGCAAGAATATCTCCACCATATGATGTAAATAAACGAATACTTGATTGAATACTTAAAAAATCAATCGTTCTTCCAAGCCCCCCAATATCTCTTTCTAAAGACGCATGAGGATCAATCACAACAAATTTATATTTTCTAGAAAGTTCAGAATTTTCTAAAATATTTTTGATATATAAACTAATAAATTTAGATTTTCCACATCCCGAAGACCCCAAAACCAAAGAATGCTTATCGAATGAAAAAGAAGACTGGCCAAAATATAAATTATTTGATCGATAAGGAAATGGATCTATTTTAATAAGAGCATTTTGACTACTATTTTGTAGCAAATTCAAAGACTCTTTCATTTCTAAATACTTAGGAATTCCTTTTAAACAGAAAAATGGATTTTTAGTGTAATCTACAGCTAAAATATCAGCAGGAGCTCGAAAAAGAATTTTATAGCGATGAACCAATTGATGTTTTTCTAAATAATAATAAGCACTACTAAACACTTTTCCTTGATTTATTTTTTGAAAAATAAATTCCAAATAACAAAATTTTCCTTTATGAAACGATTCACAAGATTGTATTAAATCAATAATATTATTACCTGATTTTAACTTACCAATCCATGTATGCTCATAATATTTTAAAGGAAACATAGAAGTACTTTTTAAAACAAAAGCTTTAAGAGAATGAAGTGTAACTGGTAAAAAACGACGGGTTTGAACAAAATACCTTAGTTGATTTTGCTCTAACATCACCCATAACTTCCATTTTCGAAAAATACCATTATAAAAAGAAATAGCTTGAATAAACTCCTCCCATTCTTCTGATGTCACAAATTTCTTAGAAAAAAATATTTCAGAACAAAACTTCATATCCAAAACCTCATAATCATTATAAGAAAAAACAAAAGAAAAAAACTGACTTTTTTATAACACATTTTGTCAGTTAATAAACCGCAGCTAAAAAATCCGTAACATCATCATGATAATATTTTATTATCTATTTTATGTGAATCCATTTGCTCACTTATAAAATTATAAATCCTTAATTTATTACTTTCAATTCTTTGTTAGGAAGCAAAAAAAACATCTTAAATTCTAATTTTTCATTAAAATTTATAGAATGATTCACTTTTACTAATTATTAGTTTTAAATTTTAAAGTTTTTACAAATCAATCCATTAATAATCTTTATAATAACCCCTTTAACGTAATTCCCATACTTATCTATCCGCCATTATTAGCTTTAATTTCTGACATTCTTAAAGAAATAATTGCTTCGAACCACAACAAAGACCATTCCGCAAAATAAGATTTTAAAGATTTTGTTTCCGTATCTAAATCAATTAAATCAAATTTTATATTTTGCAATTTTTCTTCTTCTATAGATACTAGACTTTCAATATTCACATATGTTGCTAAAATCATATTAATTTCAGCTAATACTTTTTCAAAATTCTTTTTTTGTTCTTTGTAAACATCTAATTGAATGGAAGCTGTAACATAAAATATTAAATTTTTAAAGGCAAAGTCAATATTTTCTTTTGTTGGATTTTCTACATTAAAAGTTTCACTCATTAACAAATCTCCTCTTCTTGTCTTACATTATAGACTTGTTTCTAAATAAATCAATAATTTTGCTCATTCTTTATCATAAAAATGATAGCCACACCACTCTTCTGGTGCCAACAAAACTTCATAACAAATTTTGTCAGTTAATAAATCGCAACTAAAAAATCCGTAACATCATCATGATAATATTCTAATTCCGGTAATTCCCTCAAATCAAATTTACAAGAAGGCAAAAATTCTTTATAAAACCGTTGAGACATTTCTTGAATCTCTAAAGGATCCTGCGAAAATATCCGAAAACAAAGCCATTTACTTTGAGGAATATCTATTTCTTCAAAAGAAGATAATTTCTTATCATACAAACAATAATACCGTTGTGACTCAGCCCGTAAAGTGTCATAAGTAATCATTCCATAAAGTATGCTACCACATTTCCTAAAATACTTTGTTTCAGTCTTTGAAAAAAAGATAGGAGCATCCCTCATAATAGTACTATTACTGGTTTTCGTAAAAACGCCATACAATTTCATAGCGTCTAAACTAACAATTTCATAATCAAGTTCGGTAACCAAATGAACCTCTTCAGGAAAAACAATTCTAGGAAAATTTTTAAGTTTCGTCTCCTTATTCACTAAACTTGGTTTAATTCCATGAAATTTAAAAAAGGCACGAGAAAAAGAAGTCGCATTTTCATATTGATACTTCAAAGCAATATCAATAATCCTTTCATTCTTTTCATATAAGTCATATCCAGCATTAGACAATCTTCTTTTACGAATATAATCAGTTACAGAAAGTCCTGTCATCAGCGAAAAAAGCCTTTGCATTGTGTATACATTTACTCCTAAAAAGCGAGCAAGAATAGTATAATCAATCTTTTCTTCCAAATGATCATCAATATAATTAGTAATATCATTCAATCCTTTATAAATATTCATAGATAGTCACCACTAATATAATAACATAAAAACAAAGGAATAATAGAAAAACGCAAAACAAAAATTATGGATTATGATATAATTAGAAAGAATAGGATGTGATAAAATGACATTTAAAAGCCAAGAAGAAAAAAATCAAAAATATTATGAAGAAATCATGTATATATCAAGCAATTATTACATATTCAAAAAAAATCCTAAAACCAAAGTACATTCTCTAACAAAAGTATTTAATTTATATTTAATACTTATTTTCATACTATTTATATCCTTCTTATTTATTCCTAAACTATATGCCATTTCAGTCGTAGCTTTTCTCCTACTCATTATCTATATCTATTTACTAGTAGAGGCAAAATACAAATTAAGAGAATACATGAAACAACAAAACTCTATCATCAAAATTGATGAAACTGGAATAGAAAATACACACAAAAATATGACATCCACAAAATTATATTGGGATGCCATAGAACACATTATTATCAACAAAAATACCATCAGTGTATTACCAAAGAATTTTTCTCATTCGGCAATCTTTATAGAAATACATTCCAAAGAAGAAACTTTAAAAGCATTAAAAAAATACGATAAATTACATCTACTCACTGACAACTCAAACAAATACTATTTTAACTAAGAACTAACAACATCAATATCAATTATTGACTTTTTTTCTAATATACAATATTATGATTATAGTAATTTGAAGGGAGAAATTATTTTATGCAAAAAAGGAAATATCTAATAATCATTTTTGATAATATCAACCATTTTCGCTCTTCAAATACAACTAAAAAAGCAGTGGCAAAATAATAATTAGTTTTTTTGTCACTGCTTTTTCTATTTAAAGGAGGCGTATTCATATAGAAAAAAAAGCAAAAAATAGTTTTCAAGAAAGCGAGGAAACATGAAACAAAAAAATCAAGAAAAAATACTTCAGGAACTGATGAAACAAAATTTGAGATATCAATTAGCTTTAGAAGATTATGAATTAGATACAGGCAATGAACTAGATTTATTAATGACGACATGGGGAAAGTTGAATATATTCAGAAAAACAAGAAAAAATTTGACTTTAGAAAAACAAATTCAAGAAGCTAAAATTATCCAAGAAAATTTTAAAAAAATTGTGAATAAAATAGGTAAAGAACATTTTATTTTCTATGATGATGGAGATATTAATTATATATGGAAAAAGTTAAAGAAGGAGGATATCAATGAGTAAAGGTGGAAGCGGAAGAGATTGGGGTTATGCGAGCTATGACATGGATAATCCTGATAGCGATAATCTAATTTATACAAGTTATGAAAAGAGTAAGAGTGTAAATCAATACCCAGAGAATGATGATGGAGGTCACGGGCATTATCATTGGAATGACAAAAATGACCATGATTTAGGAAGAGATTCAAATTCCGGAAGATCAGAAAGTAATAGTAGTGGAAATCCAACTACTGGTGAAGTTCAAAATAATGGTGGCTGCTATTTAACTAGTGCATGTATGCAACATTTTGCACAACAATTTAATGACAAATGTTATGAATTGCAATTACTAAGATGGTTTAGAGATAATTTCGTTTCAGAAGAAGATATTGCACATTATTACGAAACGGCACCTTTAATTGTTAACGAAATAGATTTATTACCAAATAGCAACGAAATTTATGATAAAATCTATTATCATGTAATTGCTGTATGTGTAAAAGCTATTGAAAAAAGCGAATATGCTGTAGCTTATCAAAGGTATAAAGAAAGCATTTTGCAACTTGAAGAAGCTTATGTTAGACCTGCGTTGGAACAAAGACTAATTAGAGCTCTTCAACCACATAATGCATGATGGACATTGTAGTAACAGACTACGATATTGGCGAAGCCAATAACGGTGTACAATGTGAACTACCTTTTGAAATCCTTTATTCATAATTTGGCAAGCAGTAGCAAACAAAATTATATATTTTCAAAACTTCGTAATAAAAACAAAAAAATCGTTAGTTTAATCTATAAAAAACAGCGATTTTTTTATTAAAGTATTTTTCATTTCTTTTAATATTTCCTCTCGACTAATTTTCACATTAAAGAACTCTGAATGTTCTACTTTATCAATTAAATCAGCACAAATATTTTTACATTTTAACGCATTATTTCTTCTAGTATTAATATCATCTAATACCTCAAAATAAAATTTTTGATAATCTTTTAAAGTCAACTGGTAATCTTTTACTGAATGATTATTAAAACCTCAACATCTAATTACATAAAAGAAGACCATAATAGCTTGTTGAATTAATTTAGAACAAATTGCATACAAGTTAAGTGGTATAGACTAGAAGAAATATTTCAAAAAATTAAAACAGATCTATCTCCTTACACATCTGACCACGTGAAAAAAGAAAAAAACAGACCATAATAGACTGTAAAACTCATTTGGAGCGAGTGTCGTAGTTATCTACAACTATTTTCCAATAACGAAAGAGTACATATAATCTTCCGTTGCTATTAATAATATACCATGATTTTAATATTTATGGAATATTTAACATGAATTTTTTGTATGAAATGGTTTATCAGGTTAAAGACACGAAAGAATTTATAAATGCTGATAAATACCTTATTTAAAAAGGGATTATCGGCATTTTATTATGAAAAAAACGAAGCTGTTTTGAGACCTTATCTTGCGTAAAATTGAAAGATTTTAGCGATCTCACTTTCGACATGAAAAGAAATCTGTAATCTTAATTTGTTCATACTTATTTTTTGCTTCGTTTTAATAGGATTTAATATACCTAAAGCCATTTTCTTAATAATTTGTAATCCTAGTAAAGCTTCTTTATCCACAGTAGTATTGTCATCTTGTTTAAAAGTGAAATCTAAGTGCCAATGTAACTTGTTTTCTACGGACCAATGACATCTTATACAATTATAAAATAGATTCACATCTAATGGTAAACTACTTATGTAGTATCTATATTCTGTCTGTTTGTTTTTGTTGTATGGATTATCAAAAATCTTTTTGATGACCCCGATAGATTTTAATCCTGTCCATAATTTCTTTTCAAAATACCAGTCCACATCCGTAGTTTGATAACATTCATAAATAATGGTTTCATTTCCTCTTGTTTCAATCGTTTTCTTGTAATTTTCAGAATGTTTTGATAGTTCTTTTAAAGTCTCTTCATCAAAGTAATCTACGATATCTCGATGTAGATTCGGTTGATTTTCTTTCACAGCAAAACAATAGTCTCCACGTTTCTTTTTTACGATCGTGCAATTTTCTTTTTGAGTATTTATAGCATCTACCGTTATGATTTTATTACGGATATTAAGGCGGTCTATTATGGTAGGAAAAGCAGTAATTTCGTTTGTTTTATCTTCTATTTTTTCGCTAGCCAAACATATGCCATATTGATTAGAATATGCATTTAAAACATTTAAAGATTTTACGGCTTCTACGTCTCCGTTTTCATTTAATTTTAAATAGGAACTACTTTTATCCACCTTACCATCTATATTAATGATATCTCTCATTTTTTTCTTTTTGATCCCAATAATATCTGTTAAGAAAAATAGACAGATGGATTCTAACTGAGAGGAATCTATACAAGAAATGATTCTTTCATAGGTTTTTGAACAGGGAATACCACCTGTCATTTTTAAATATTTTCTCAAGAATTTATAATTGCTTTTAGCAAACACAACAATATCATCCCAATCGTTACAATTAGCTATTACAGCTAAAAATACAGTGATTACGATGTCCCATATTTTATATGTTTTTTTCTTTTTTTGACGAGGATCATCAATTTGTTTGTTAATTTGTTCTATCAAGTTATCAATACTTTCTTTTGAGATATCTTCTATAGAAATATTTTCTTTTTTTATAGTTTTTCTTACTGTTCTTTTTGCTATCATTTCTTATCACTCCTATTATCAATAGTACTTAAAATAAGAGTTCAAATCAATCATTTTATCACATAAAATATACATTTTAGATATTTTGGCAAGATTCATGCACAAAATTACATCGTTTTTTTCTTTAAAATATGACTATAATCCCTTCAATTATACTGGTTTATAAACTGTTTTCTTTTTTTTCATGTTTTTGACCTGTTAAAACATTAACATCGGTTGGAAAATAATTTAAAATATGTTATACTATTTGTAGTTTTTAGGGAGGTTTGTATGACTTTAGAAGAAAAAGCAAAATTTATAGAAGAAAGTAAAGAGAAAAACTATTTGTTTATCTCACCTAGAACTATTCAGGGTGGTGCAACATTAGTTGGTAGTTATGAAGCATTGGAATTATATGAGAGTATGGACGAAAATACAAAAAAATTTGCTGAAAAAGAAATTGTTAATTTAATTTCAAATGCTAATTATAATGATAAAGAAGTAAATAAATATTTAAAATTTAATTTAATTTTTTGTGGAGATTTTGATGATTTACCAAATGATATGGGTAATCCAATTGATTTTATAATGAATAATAAGGAAAGAATTGTTGCGGTATATAGATATGTAAAAAGCACTGAACAAAGAGAATTTTTTGTTGGTTTTGCTCAATCAGAAACAATTTATAACTATGGTTACTTATATTTAAGTTTAGCAAAATTATTAGAACAGTTTGAAAAAAATAATGTTAAATGTGAAATAGATACTACTGTAGATAGATATGCTCCTGCTATGTATAGAGATGACACAGCAACTAATTTTGTGATTAGTTATAGTCCTAAAAAAGAAATTGAAAGCGAAAAAGGACAACGATTAAAGAAAGTAAGAAAGGATGTATAAATATGACTAAAAAGTATTCACAAGAAGAATTAGATCAAATCCTTTTATCAAAGAAATTAAACGAATTTTATTTAGCAATAATAGAAAATAGACAAGAACTTTTAACTGATGAAGAATATGAAGAAATTTCAAGAAGAGATAAAACTATTTATGGCGATAATAAAGATGAAGTTGAAGATTTATTTAAGAAAGTTGAAACAGATGAACGTTTAAAAGGTTTTGCTCCTGATTTAATGAGAGTTATGTATAGTTTAGCGCAAGTAAGACATTTAGCAATTTTAACAATGATTGGCGATGATGTTTATGATATAGGTAGTGCTAAGTTTGAAGATTTAAAAAGAAATAAAATTATACATTTTGACAATTTAACAACTCTTTATAATGAATCTAATGCTAGGGTAAGATATTTTACACCAGAAGAAGAACCACAATTAACACAAAGAACTGTTCTAGTAGATGTAGATGATGAATCAATTATTCAATCATATGAAAATGCACACATTCATCAAGAAGAAAGTGAAGATTTAACTAGTTCTTTCTTTATTGAAGTAAAGGGTAAACCATATACTTTAAAAAGAAAATAATGATAAAAAGATGATTACATTTCAATTTCGTAATCATCTTTTTCTTTACCTTTATCATTTTCTTTATTCCAAATATAATCATCTTGAATTGATTCAATAGTTTTATTACTAAATATTTTATGAATGAAACTCCCCGCAGCAAGCTACGGGGTATCTTTTCGTGC
>DVHP01000099.1 GCA_018711945.1 Candidatus Ventrenecus avicola | reverse complement strand
TGGAGCAGATGATGGGAATCGAACCCACGTGGTCAGCTTGGAAGGCTGAAGTTCTACCATTAAACTACATCTGCATTTCACTTGACATGATTAATTATACCATAAATATATGAAATATCAACTTTTTTTTGACAAAAATATAGAACTTTTTTCATTTTTATATTATAATGTTCTTGTTGCTGGATTAGCTCAGTTGGTAGAGCAACGCCCTCGTAACGCGTAGGTCGCAGGTTCGAGTCCTGTTTCCAGCACCAGATTGCTAAAAACTCGAATAATTCGAGAAAGATAGAAAATCTACTCCATAATTTGGAAGTAGATTTTTTTTGTAAAATAATATTAACGAAAAGACTGTTTTAAAGTACATATCCTATAAGGTTCATAAGATAAATATTCCCGATCTTCCCCTTTTATCCAATATCCAAATCGGCAAGTCAATTTAATTGGATTTTTTAAAGATTTAAAAACAAGATTCTTAGTATTTGAAGCACTCGCGCCTTCAGCTAACGAAACAGTAATATGTGGAATTTTTAAAATATTAGGATTTTGTTCATCATAATTAATATAATACTGTTTTAATTCATCAGGAAGTAATATTTGAAATCCACTATTCAATCCATCACACCCATATCCAATAAGATATATTTCAAAATAATTTCCAACAATTTCATTAAATATTTCATTGTTTTTTGGATGATACTTAAAAGTACAATGAATTTCATCATTCACTTTAGGCAAATGTTCTATTTCAAAAGAACGTATAAGTTCAACTGCATCTTCCTCCAAAAAAAGTCCTTCATAACTTAACACGTTATCTCTCCTTTCAACCTTTAATATAGTTTACCATAAATTTAAATTTTACAGAATCATTTAAATTTAAAATTTACTAACACTCAAGTACACTCAAAAAAACTATTTAAATCCTATTTTATCTTCCCAAAATTATAAAACCTCATTATAATAAAGTATCCAAAAGGAGACGATAACATGCAAAACATCTATAGTAAATTGAATGATTACTTAAATGATATCTGTGTATATCTTCAAGAAGAAAATAGTATATTACTAGATAATATGCCTACCATAATACTATGGAATGATACCTTTTTAAAAGATATTCAAAAATACCATTTTAATATTGAATTAAAAGAAAATCATCTAACTTACGAAGATGTATTTCTAATAGCAAGAGAAATTATTGCAACGATTTCCAAAAGTTATCTAAAAAGTTTTGACAATTTAATTTCTAGCGGAGAATTAGATTTTAGCTACGAACAGAGCTACACCGATTCGAATTGTCAGATAATCTATAATCAAGACCAAATTCATCAATCAATTAATATCAATAGAGAATTTAACTGTAACGATGTAATAACATTAATTCACGAATTCATTCATTATACAAATACAAACATCAAGGAAATTTCTGATACTCAAAATTACTTAGAAGAATTTCTATCAATTTATTTTGAACTTTATAGTGTAGATTTTCTAATAAAAAAAGGCATTTTAGAATCAAATGATTTTAAAAGAATCCTAATCACAAAAAAGCACGCTTCTACATTTTGTAATTATGAAATACCACTTTTATCTTTTATAATTTTGGACCAATAAATAATGATACACCATCTCTGCTTCATCAATATTTCCCAGAAATAAAAACAACTTATTTCAAAAAAGAATGTATGAACTTATATACCGATTTAAATCTCATAGAACAAAAATATCAAATTGAAATCGCCAAAAATCCTAATTTACGTGGAAAATTTTTAAGTGAAGAATTTATTACAAAGAATTATAAATACGTTTTAGGTGCCTTACTTGCAATATATGCACTTAAATATTCAAAAATAGAAGACATGGTTTCTTTAAACGATCAAATACATGAATATACTTTTATGAATGCATCGGATATATTAAAAAAAGTAGGCATTGATATAACAAAAAATAACTTTTATATAGAACTATTTCAAACATTAAAAGAATATTTAAACAAAGACTACGAATTAAGCCTTCACATTTCATAATCCTTATGTTTTTCTTGAAAATCATTAATTACTAAATGATTAATAGAAAGAATCATTCCTGCTATCGAAACTGCGTTTTTAAGAGAATAACTAACCACTGCAGCTGGCTCAATCACTGAAGTGTCATCAACTCTTTCATAATCATTTGTTTTTACATTATAAAGCATTTCGTAATTAGCATTTTTAATGTTACTGATAATCTCATCACAAGATAAATTAGCATTCGATAAAATCTGAGAAAAAGGGACTTTCAAAGCTTGTTTTAAAATTTTACTACCAATACAATCTTCCTTCAAACTATCACTAGCTTGATAAAAACAAATTCCACCTCCCGGTACAATCCCAGTACGAGCCATCTCCATCGCGCACAACGCATCCTCAAACCGCATGATTTTTTCTCGCTTTTCCGTCGTTGTAAAACCCCCAACATAAATCGTGGCAAATCCATGATGAAGCATAGCAATACGATTCATTAACATTTCTTTTTGATAGTCTTCTTCCACTTCTTTATATCGTTTTAATAAAGTATCTCTCCGTTTCTTAGTATTTTTAGAACTATGCAAAATAATATTAGAAGAAGAAATATTGACACTAGAAAGAACTCCATCTTCCTCCAAAGCTCGTATATCTTCCATAATTTCATCTTGCCAAGCATTGTACATCATCCAAGAAGCAATCACAATAAAACATTTTTTATCATAAAAATAATCCACTAAATACGATGCAACTTCATTGTTATATCCCTCACACAAAATAATATAGTTCTCCTGATAACGTGTACTTTGATTAATAAAAGAAGCCAGTTCTTCAATTCTTTCAACTTTATAATCAAGATATATGATATGACAATTTTCCATCACAAGATTACTTTGATTTAAAAAATACTCTTCTGGTACTTTCACATCCAAACGATACCCATTCATAATTTCATAAGTAGTCTTCTCGGTTTTACTTTCTCTTAAAAAGATACACTGTTTCTTCTTAACTTTCAAAAACACGTCACTAGTAGTCCGTCCAATGAAAGAATCATTCGCCGCCACCGTGGCAATAGAAAAATAGTCTTTTCTAGTTGGCTTCCTAGAGAGTGTTTGGATATGTTCTAAAACAGTTGGCAAACAATTTTCTAACTGTTTTTTAATCTCTAACTGATCTACATTTTCTTGCTGATAACTTTCTTTTAAAATAGATTCTAACAATACCAATGTTGTAGTTGTACCATCCCCAACAACCTCATTTGTTTTTAAAGATGCTTCTTTTAAAATTTCTAAAATAGTCTGTACCACAACATCATTACTTGTAATATTCTCTGCAATCGTCACTCCATCATTCGTTATAAAGGGATCTCTATCCGATACATTAATAAGTACATTCCGCCCCATCGGTCCTAAAGAGTCCTTTACGGTTCCACATAATAATTCAATACTTTTTAAAATTTGTTCTTTGAGTAGTTTTCCGCTTAAAACAGACCTCATAAATACTCCTCCATTTCCAACATATCCTTCCAATATTTCTTAGGCATAAAACTCATTTGACATCGAAGGTTTTTACGTTCCTTAATCGCAATCGTATGAAAAAAGACTCGCCACAACTCTTCCATTTCACCCTCATCATTTGCCTCCATTGTTTGTAATTGAATGTCTTCTCCATTACAAAAAGTTACCTTCTTTTTATCATAAAAACATAATAAATTTCTACCGGCATCATGAATCACAAAATACTCATTAGGCATTCTCTTAGAAAAATGATTTGCTAAAATTCCTAAAATATTCGAAGAAGCATGAAACTTAGCATAATAAACCTCTCCTTCCAACTCGCAAAATCGTAAAAAACCTTTCCATTTATGAGCTTCATGAAGTACTTTCTTTGAATAACTTAGAGCCTTATTCACACAGTTTAAATTACGTCTTAAAATAACGTCATTTCCATATTTAAAGGTATTTAAAAGTAAATAATAAATGACTAACTCTTTA
>DVHP01000007.1 GCA_018711945.1 Candidatus Ventrenecus avicola | reverse complement strand
GGTGGACGTACTGTTGGTGCTGGTGTTGTATCAGAAATTGTTGAATAATATTATAAAAGAGTACTGAGAGATCGGTACTTTTTTTGTTGTTTCAAGTGAAAAAATGCAATATAATAAAATAGGTGATGTATAGATGGAATTTCAAAAGCTAAAAAATTCTTTTCGACATCTTATCGTTATTTTTCTTATTTTAATTTTTCTTTGTGTTTTAATTCTATGGAAGTTTCATTTTTCTTCTTTTTCTCAAGAAGAAGCTGTTACTACTTTTCAGGAAACCAATTATCAACAACAAATTGATGAATATTATAATTATTGTCTTAGCACTCCTTATGTATCTGAGGATACAGAAGCTTCTATTCAAGATTTTTTAGAGCGTTATCAGAGTGATGATTTTGCTGTTTATTTTGAAGATATTTATAATCATTATACTATTTTAAAGAATGAGGATAAGGTTTATTATGGAGCTAGTTTGATTAAGCTTTTGGATGCTACTTATTTAATACGTAAGGCATTAGCTTTTGAAGTTGATTTAGATACAACGGTAATCGTTTATGAAGAACGTTTTCAAAAGGATTATAGTACTGGTATGGATAGTCATCAGGTTGGAGAGGCTATTTCGTTGCGGGATTTGATTTATTATACCATTGCTTATAGTGATAATACTGCTCATGAAATGTTATTTGATTATATTGGTGCTCTTCCGTTGCGAGAGTACGCGACTAGTTTAGGAGTTTCCTTAAGTATCAATGAAGTAGAGCATTTTGGAAACTTGACGGCAACTATGACGCATCAAATATTAGAAGAAGTTTATGAAATATTAGTAATGGATAATGAATATAGTGAGTTGCTTCGAACTGCTATGAATAATACTTATTTTAATTCTTTAAATTATGGTGATATTGAAATTCTTCATAAGTATGGGTCTTATGATCCTTATTTTCATGATATTGGTATTTATGATGATGATAGTTATCCGTATTTTATTTCTATTATGTCTTTGATTGGAGAACAAGCAAGTCCTAATAAGATTACTGAAATTCATCAGGAAATTAGAACGATTTATGAAGCAAATATTGAAGATAAGAATGAGTATTGTTTGGAAGCGCGTGATGAATATGCAAATAGTTTATAAGGTGTGATTATTTTGAATCAAGATATTTTAGATTTTTATTTAGAAACAAGTATGTATACGAACTATATACCATTTCAAAAGTATTATCAGACTTTGCCAGATGATATTAAAAAACTTTGTGATTTGATTCATCATCAAATCATTCATCGTAGGAGCTTAATACGTAGTTATACTGGTAAGTATGCTTTTTATGAGAACACTAGTGAAATGGAAAATATTAAAGAACAATATCCTTGGTATAAGAATCGATGTGATGATGATATTTTGCTTACTGCTTCTTCTATTACGGCTGAGTTAATCCGATTAGATCAACGAGGTTTTACTTTGGATAGGAAAATTCCTGATAAAATTGTTCTAACCTGTCGTTATAGCGCGGTTTTATTAGCGTCTATTTTAAAAGCAAAGCATATTCCGGCTCGAGTTAGAAGTGGGTATTGTGATTATATGTTAGATGAAGATGCCAGAGGACAAGAGTATTATGATCATTGGATTGTGCAATATTATGATAATCAAAGAAAACAATGGGTTAATGTAGATGCCTCTGGCCTTTATGCTAAAACTTTTCCTTATTATGATTTTCCTGATTCTGAATTTCAATGGGTTGCAAAAATTTGGTTGGATGTGAGAAAAGGAAAAAAGGATTGTCATAATTATATTCATGGTTTTGGTAGAAATTCTCTGCGCAATTTAGCACAAGCTTTGTTTTTTGATTTTCATGCATTAATGAATCAAGAAATGTCATATATGTTTAGTCCTGTATGTTTGAGTAGTGAAGAAAAATTTCAACGTTTTACAGATGCCGAATTTTCTAAATTAGATTTGTTAGCAGAGCTTATGTTAGAACCTGATAAAAATTTTACAAAATTAAGGGAAATGTACGAGAATGATTCTTGGTATCGAGTTATTAACACTCCTTTAGTAGGAGATAATGATCATTTAGAAATAAATTAAAAAAATGACTTTTTGTTTAGTCATTTTTTGTGTTTTCAATAGAAAAGGGTGTGTTATCAAATTCTTTTTCTACTAAGAATTCGTGAATAATTTCTTCTTCATTTTCTACAGATATTTCTTCAATACGATCGACACGACATTTTTCACTAATTAGAATTGCTTCTATTTTTGTGACAGCGTTTTCTACTTCATCGTTTACTACAACGTAGTTATATTTATTAATTTCATTGATTTCTTTGTAAGCCGTTTTAAAGCGATCAATAATTTGTTCATTGTTTTCTTTGCCACGTGCTTTAATTCGTCTTTTTACTTCGCTCATGCTAGGAGCCATGATAAAGATAAGGATTGTTTCTGGAAATTTCTCTTTAATTTGTTGTGCACCTTGAACATCGATTTCTAGGATTACATCTTTTCCAGTTGCTAATAGTTTTTTTACTTCTTCCTTTGGAGTACCGAAGTATTCTCCGTAACGAACTTTGGCATATTCTAGGAAGTCTCCTGCTTCTATTTTTCTTTCAAATTCTTCGTGACTTATGAATTTGTAGTCTACTCCTTCTACTTCTCCAGCACGCATTGGTCTAGAAGTATAGGAGATTGCAAGTGTTAAATTGTCATTTCTTTTTAGTAGTTCTTCAATGACAGTTCCTTTGCCGGCACAAGTTGTTCCGGAAATAATAATTAATTCACCATTTTTCTTTTGCTTAATCATTTTCTTTTTATCCTTTCTGTATTTGTTTTATATCCGTCTTGTTGAATGTTTTGGCAAGATACCCATTCATTCTTAGTTTTTTATATTTTGTTCCGATGATTGGTAAATCATATTCTCCAATATATTCATAAACTTTTGGATTAAAACCTAATTTAAATTCATTTAGTCCTTTATATGGATTTTCATTTGTGAAGTCTCCTGTCATTCCATTTAAGTCGATATAATCAAATTCTTGTTGATAGTATTTCATGATTTCATAATGTAGAAAATAGTTTGGTGCAAAACTTTTGTATTTTGTATCATATCCACTGATTAAAATGTGAACACGATTTTTGTATTTGATTACTAAAGCACCAGCAATGTATATTTTATCTTTTTGTTTATTTAGTTCTGTTGCTTTTTGGATATCGTTTTTATAGGCTAATAGTTTTCGATCAGAATTCATTTTTTTATTAATGATGTTTTTCGTATTCTTTCTTTTGATTTCTTCATTTAATAAAGTGTTTCTTTCTAGTTCTTCTTCATATAGTTTTCGTGAATTAATTAAATATTCTGAAGAGTCAATACTTACTAAGAATAAATCCATCATATTATCTCGGTGGAAAATATTGTAGTAATCTTTGTAATAAAAGGCTTTCGTATGTTTTTTTCTTTCAATAAATCTTTGTAAGATATCAATACCAGATTTTTCAGAAATTTCTATATGTAATCCTTTATGAATTCCTTTTTTAATCTTATTACGACAGTTTTTTGACAAGGTTTCTTCATTAAATGTTTTTAATGATACTACTGCTTGGAATCTAGGAAGAATAGATTCAAAGTATAAATTATCTTTTAATTTGGTGTAGCCGTTATCGGTCAAGATATCTAAGATGTCATAGTTCCAATTATATGTTTTTACTCCGGTTTTTGGATCTACTTCACTGATAGCAATTTCAGGGTTTATTTTAATAAAGCATATATGTTTTTTTCGATAGTATTTTATTAATTCTTCGGTGAAAGTTGTTACTAATTCTTGATTAAAATAGTCTAAAATAAAGCCACGAGGAGCATATCCATATTTAAAAGTTTTTTCTTTTTTGATTAATATTAAAGATGCTGCTTTTATTTGGCCGTATTCATTTACAAATCCAATAAAATCATAATCATAGCCGTAGTTTCCCATTAGAAGTGCATAATTTAAAGTTTGATAATATGTGCCTAGAGGACTTTCGTTTACAAATTCTTGAAATTCGTCGACGGATATTTCTTTGATCAACTTGGCCTCACCCCTTTTTTAATGGAATTTATTATAGCATAAATTAAAAAAAATGCAATAGGGTAGCAGAAATGCTATAATATAGATAAGTGAGGGATACTATGAAGAAATTAGATTTGTCATATATTGTTTTTTTATTTTTGTTACTGTTTCCTTTTATTGATTTTTTTACGGGAATTGCTACGTGGGAAGGGTGGCCTAGTATTGGGTTGTTTTTGAAAGGACTTCTTCTTTTGTATGCTGTTATTTTTTTAATTAAAAAAAAGTATCGTGAAAAGCTTTTTTGGTTTATTTTTTCTTTGGCGGTGCTGTTTGGAATTGGTTACTTAGTAGTTCATCATATGTCATTATTTTCTGAAATTTCTAATTTGATTAAAATATTCTACTTTCCTATTTTTCTTTTATTTTGTAAAGAATATGAAAATCCTTATATTAACGGAAAATATATGACAATTGTTTGTTTTATCTATTTAGTTCTCTATATTTTGCCATACATATTTGGTCTAGGACATAATATATCAGAGGTATATCCTAATAAGGACTTATATTTATCTTATTTTTATATTGGAAATGAACTTGCAAATGTCTTTATTATTTTAGTGCCGATTGCTTTTTCTTATTTGCTTTCTCAGAAAAAAATTGTTTTGGTTTTCTTTCTGATTTTGGTAGTGTTTATGCTTGCTCTTTTAGGAACGAAAGCTATGTATATTAGTATTTTCCTTTTCATCCTTTATTTTCTTATGTTTTATCGAAAAAAAATTGGGTTTTTTTTGAAAAAACATTTTGTAAAGATTCTTTTTCCATTTGTGTTGGGGGTCCTTTTGATTTGTATTTTCCTACCACGGTCTTCTCTTATTCAAAATATTGCAACAACCTTAGAATATTATGATATTAATTCCGTTGTCGATATGTTTTCGTTTGAACGAATTGATCAGGTTGTTTTTAGCAATCGTCTTACTTTTTTTTCTGATGTTCATCAGGAATATGTTGGAAGTTCTCTTGTAGAGAAATTTTTGGGATTGGGGAGAGTTGGTCTTCTTGAAATCAAAGATGTAGAAATTGATTTTTTTGATATTTTTTATAGTATAGGAATTGTTGGAATGCTTGTTTATCTCGCTGTTTTTTGGTATGCTATATATGGTAGTAAACTTAAAGGAATTTCTTTATTCGTCTTTTGTCTTTTAATTGTTATTTCTTTTTTCAGTGGACATGTTTTACTAAGTCCAATGGTATCTACTTATCTTGCTTTATTAGTTAACGTGAATAAAAATGAAGAATTTTAGGAGGCTCTTATGAAAGTCTGGACAAAAAATCAGTTGAAACGATTACGAATTTCTCTTATTGTGAATAGTGATAAACGAAATCAGTATTTAAAAAAACATGAAATTTTTAAAGAGATGGGTGAGAATGTTTTTTTTCAACCACGTGTGATTCCATCCGACCCTAAACTGATTAAGTTTCATAATAATATTGTTGTGACTAGTAATGTTACGTTTGTTTGTCATGATGTGTTTCACTTAGGGCTTAATCACTTGGGAAAAGAAGAATATCCCTATTATCAAAGTTGTATTGAAGTGATGGATGATGTTTTTATTGGCTGTAATACGACGATTTTAGGTGGAGTACGTATTGGACCACGTGCGGTGATTGGTGCCGGTAGTGTTGTGACAAAAGATGTTCCAGAGAATTCTGTGGTTGTAGGTAATCCCGCTCGAGTTATAGGAACGTTTGATGAGTTTTTGGAAAAAAGAAAGCAGAAAAAAACACATTTTGATGTAGATAAGTGTTGGGAGTTGTTTTACGAAGAAAGGTAAGTGAATTTATGGCATTTATAGAGGTGAAAAATTTATCAAAAGTATATAAAATGGGAGAAGTCACGATTAAAGCAGTCGAAAATATTTCTTTTCAAATTGAAGAAGGAGAATTAGTGGTTGTTTTGGGACCATCTGGTGCTGGAAAGACAACTGTTTTAAATATTTTGGGAGGAATGGACACTCCAACGAGTGGTAGTGTGATCGTTGACGGTAAAAATATTGCTAAATTTAAGAAAAAAGAACTTACTAATTATCGTAGATATGATATTGGCTTTGTGTTTCAATTTTATAATTTAGTAGGAAATTTAACTGCATTAGAAAATGTTTCGTTAGCTAGTCAAATTTGTAAGCATCCAAAAGATAGTATGGAGGTATTACGACAAGTTGGACTTAAGGATCGGGCAAATCATTTTCCGGCACAGCTATCGGGTGGTGAGCAACAACGTGTTTCGATTGCTAGGGCTTTAGCTAAGAATCCAAAACTCTTATTATGTGATGAGCCGACCGGAGCTTTGGATTCAAAAACAGGCAGAATGGTTTTGGAACTTTTACAAGATACTTGCCATAAAGAACATATGACAACCATTATTATTACGCATAATGCTGTGATTAGTGAAATTGCTGATAAAGTCATTAAAATTAAGAATGGACAAGTATCTGATATTATTAGCCAAAAGAATCCTAAATTAGTAAAGGATATTGATTGGTAATGTTAATCTTTAAAAATAGTTTTAAGAAGATTTTAAAATCTTTAGGTCGGTTTTTTTCTCTTATTTTTATTATTGCTCTTGGAAGTGCATTTTTCTCAGGTCTTCGCGAAACGTCTTCTGATATGATTAAAACCATGGATCAGTATTATGATGAATATCATTTGATGGATTTTCGGGTCGTTAGTACGATGGGGCTTACTGATGATGATGTCGCATCGTTACAAGGTTTGGCCAATGTTTCTGTGGTAGAGCCAGCTTATTCTTTTGAAACGGTAGTAGATGGGTATGCTACGAAGGTTTATTCTATTACTGATGAAGTGAATCAAGTGCATTTGATAGAAGGACGTATGCCAGAAAACGCGAATGAAATTTTGGTAGAGGTTGGGATGTATTCTTTAGGCGATACGGTTACTTTTGAAAGTGATAGTTTGGATTATATATCGAATCAAAGTTTCACGGTTGTAGGACTTATTGAATCACCAATGTACATCTATAATAGTAAAGGTATTAGTACGGTTGGAAGTGGAAAACTTGATACTTTTATGTATATTTTGAAGGATAATTTTACGTTGGAAGCTTATACGGAAGTTTATATTTTAGCGAAAGATAATCTTACGACAACCGCTTATATGGATGATTATGAAAATCAAGTGCTTCTTTTAAATACTGAACTTCAAAATTTAAGGCCGATAAGAGAGACAGCTCGTTATGAAGAATTGTTTGAAGAGGCGATGAACGAGGTTTATAAAGCACAGGATGAACTCAATGAAGAGAAGAGCAAAGGAGAGAAGGAATTTCAAGATGCTTGGAATGAAATATTAGAAAATGAAAAGTCTATTCAAAGTGGTTGGGTAGAATATAATAATGGTTATGCTACTTTAAATGAGACAAAAGCAAATATGGAAAGTACGTTTGCTAGTACTAGGAGTCAGTTGGAAGCTAGTGAATCTGCGTTAAGCGAATCTTTGCAAAGTTTTAATCTTACTTATGAGGAAATTCCTAATGCGATTGTAACAGCAAATACTCAGATTGCTTCTTTACAGGCAATGCTTGAGGGATTAGAAGAAGGAAGTGAAGAGTATCTTGCTTTGTCTAATCAAATTACTGCTTTGCAAAGCTATAGTGAAGGGCTTTCTAAGATTTTGGAGGCAAAACAAGAAATTGATAATGGTTATGCTTCATTAAATGATGGTATTGCTACATGGAATCAGGAATATCAAAATGGATTAAATTCTTTACGTAGTAGTTATCAACAACTTGTGGATGCTGAAGCACAGCTAGAAAATGGAAAAAAGGAATATGAAACTAATTATCAAACATTTACTACTGAAATTAATGATGCTCAAAAAGAAATAGATGATGCGCGAGAAGAAGTTCTTAATATGGAAAAACCAGTTTGGTATTTGTTTGATCGAGAGGATAATAGTGGATATACTACTTTTTATGATACAGCAACTAAAATAGATGCGATTGCTACTGTATTTCCAGTGTTCTTTATTATTGTAGCGCTTCTTATGTGTTTGAATACAATGACCAGAATGATTGAGGAAGAGCGAAGTGAGATAGGTTTATTTACTTCTTTAGGATATTCTAAAGGAAAGATTGTTGCAAGTTATATTTTCTATGTGTTAATTGCCTCTACAATTGGACTTCTTTTAGGATTATCTATTGGCTATTTTGTAGTGCCTATAATTATTTACCAAGTTTATTCTGCTTCGTTTACTATTTCGAATTTGATTACAGTCTTTAATGTTCCTGTCAGTTTAATTATCATTTTTGTTTGTTACTTTATTATGTCTTTTGTTACGTATCTTACACTTTATCGTGACTTTAAGATTATGCCAGCGAATCTTTTACGGCCAGAAGCACCAAAGATGGGCAAACGTGTTTTCTTGGAGAAAATCGGATTTTTATGGAAACGGCTTTCTTTTACTTGGAAAGTGACTGTCAGAAACTTGTTCCGTTATAAAAAAAGAATTATTATGACGTTAATTGGGATTACTGGCTGTACCGCTCTTCTTCTAACCGGTTTTGGTATTCAGGATAGTATTAGTTCTTTAATGGACAAGCAGTTTGGAAGTATTCAAGTTTATGATGCTGTTATAATGCTTGATGAGGAACTTAACGAGGAAAGTAGCGAGGTTAATACGTTATTAGCTAATAATGGTATTACAGAAAAAGGCTATATCAATATGCAAAACTATACTTTTGAAGTAAATAAGAAGAATTTGGATGTTTATGTTATGGCTTTTGAAGATGCAAATAACATAGAACAGTTTGTTCATTTAAAAGATTTAG
>DVHP01000098.1 GCA_018711945.1 Candidatus Ventrenecus avicola | reverse complement strand
TGAAAATTACAATAAAAAAATTAAAAATACGAAAACTCAAAACAATATGATACTTGCACATATATTTTGTATGTGCTAAACTTTTAGCCATGACATCTCTCCTTTCGTGCTTAATATGAGCTTGAACGCAACATATTATAGCACGCGAGATGTCATTTTGCTTTAAGCAACTTAACTCCCACTAGCTTAGCTAGTGGTTTTTTGATTATCTGCTTACGCAGATAACACCCTTAAAGGTTAATAAAAAAAGGAACTTTAGTATTCCTTGTTTTTATATATTTTTAGAGATATTTTGTAGGAAATAACGTACATAAGGATTGTTGCTATGATAATTAGTATTAAGCCATACTGATTAAATATTTTTGTTAAAGTGCTTACATCTACTCCTTTTAATAATGAGCCTAGTAGTACTCCTACTACAGCGATGATAACAATGATAATAAACATCTGAATTCTTCCTCGTTCGGCTCCCCATTTATAGATACTTGGAATTTGAATTGCTTGAATGAAAGAAACACCAAAAATGCTACCAATTGTCGTTGAAAGCAAACTTTCTATACTATAAGAAATAGCAGATGATGTATTTACCATGTTGTATATTTCTACTAATACTATCGTAATTGCCATACCTAAAAATGCCCCTAACACACTTGAAAATACTCCTAATACATATTTAGATAGGACAATTTCTTTTTTTGTTACTGGTAATGATAAGATGTATTTTTCTGATTTACTTGTTTCATCATAGTTAAATGTGGATAAGGCAATCATACCTAACATAACACTGAATATGACTGGGCCAAAGTTTATGTTGTCCATTAAAACAAAGCAACTACAAAAAATTAAGGCAATGAGCAAAGTCATTTTGTAGCTTGATAAGTTATAAAGATCTTTTTTTATTAATCCTTTCATTCTTTACACCCCTTTACGTAAAATAACATGATTTCATCAATACTTGGTTTGTCAATTGTTTGCAAATGATATTTTGTTTTAAATTTTGTTTTGTCAGAAACTAATACTTCATAAGAATATTTTTCTTTTTTATAACGAAGATAGTCTTCTTTTTTAATTTTTTGGAATTCTTCTTCATTACATTTTGCAATACCAAAGTTTTCTAATAATTCGCTAGTTGGTAAAGTAAATAATATTTTTCCTTCATGAATAAAGACAATGTAGTCGGCAATATGTTCTAAATCGCTTGTAATATGGGAAGATAGTAGAATCGAACGTGTTTCATCTTCTAATATATATTTTCTAAAAATGTCTAGTATTTCATTTCTTACTATGGGGTCTAAGCCACTGGTTGGTTCATCTAACACTAAGGCTTTTGGCGCATGAGATAATGCTACGGCGATCTTTAATTTCATTTTCATTCCGCTTGAAAAATCTTTAATTAATTTCTTTAACGGAAGTTTAAATTCTTTTAAATATGTAAAGAACTTTTCTTCATTCCAGTTTTTATAGAACTCTTTCATTACGGAATTTACTTGTTTTGGTGTTAAGTAAAATGACAAGAAACTGTCATCTAAGACAACACCTAGTTTTTCTTTGATTTCTTTTTCCTTTTTCTGATGGCCTTCACCAAATACTTTAATGGTTCCATTCACATTTGAAATATTTAATATTCCTTTGATTGTCGTTGTTTTCCCAGCGCCATTTTCTCCAATTAATCCAACAATACTTCCTTCTGGTATAGTTATGTTAATATTATCTAATTTAAAATCTTGATAACTTTTTGAAACATTTTTTAATTCTATGGCATTTTTCATTTTTGTTCCTCCTCGAAAATGAATTGAAATAATTCTTTTATTTCTTCTTCTGTAATGTTTGATATTTTTGATAATTTATAAATCTCTTCGATGTAACTTTCTATTTGCTTTAGCTTTTCTTCGCGTATCAATTCCATATTTTTTGGAGATATAAAGCTACCTTTTCCAGGAATTGTTTTGATGAATCCCTCTTTTTCTAGTTCGTCGTATGCTCGTTTTACTGTTAAAAAGCTGATTTTTAAATCTGATGCAAAGGCTCGTACTGAGGGCAACGACTCGCCTTCTTTTAAGGTGTCCAAAAAGATGCTTTCTTTGATGGAGTCTTTAATTTGCATGAAAATTGGTGTATCGTTACTATTTGTAATAATGATATTCAAAGGCATTTCTCCTTTCTGTTATATTGATATTATAACAGTTATAACAGATTGTCAATAGGTAATTTAATAGAAAAGAAAAAAGTGACTATGCACTTTTTTTAAAATTCTATTCTAGTAAACCTTTGGAATATTTCCAAGCAAGGACACGGGTGGCAAGTTTGTCAATTAATTCTTCTGGTATTTTATTACTTTGTACTGCGACATTTATAGCATTAAAGCAAGTTTTATAATCTGTTACAATTAGTAAATCGTTGCCAGCTAATATGGCATTTACGCAAGATGTTTCGGTATTTTCTACGGCACCCATAGCTAGGTCATCGGTGATAACGATACCCGAAAAGGATAGTTCGTTACGAAGTAAATTGTGAATACTTGGAGAAAGGGACGCGATATTTTCTTCGTCTATGGCACTCACCAGGTTGTGACTTACTAATACAGCTTCTGAACCGGCTTCTATGCCAGAGGCAAACGGTGGTAAGTCTTTTTCTAATATACTATTTAAAGAACGGTCGTCAATAGAAACATCATTATGGGTATCTGTGTTGTTTCCATAACCCGGAAAGTGTTTTAATGTGTAGGAAACTCCTAATCCTTTAGATGAATTTATTACTGTCTCGGCATAGGTGGATGTTAATTCGGTATTTTGCCCAAAACTTCTTTTGTACATATAGTCGTCAGGATTTTCTGAAACATCGACGACTGGTGCTAAGTTTAGGTTTATTCCTAATTCTTTTAAGAGTTTACTTTTTTCTATTGTATCTTCTTTGATACGTTCAAATCCCCCTTCTTGATATAATTCTTGGGAAGAGGCAAATTTCTCTTTTCTTAATAGGGGATTACTACTTATACGTACGACTGTGCCACCTTCTTCATCGACGGCTGTGAGAAGGGGAATTTTTGAGACATTTTGCAAATTTTGAATCATCGTTTGTACTTGTTCTTTGTTTTTCCCTTTAAAATCTTTGGCAAAGAAAACATATCCACCAAATTGGTATTGTTTTGTAATTTCTTGTTCTTTAGTATCAGGATATCTCACTAATAAAAGCTGAGCGATTTTTTCAGATAAATTCATTGTTGCTAACTTTTCTTCTGCTACGTCATAGTAAGATCCAAACATATCGTTTGGGTTTAACTTTAGAGGTTCTTCTTGTTTTTTTAATGAAGTTATTTCTATAGTTTGATATTCTTGATTTTTGTTTAAAGTTCCTTCATATTTAAGCGTTATAGAATCTCCTACCGCGATATCTTTAGGAGTTGTTTCAAAGGTGTAAATTATATTGTTTTCATCTTGTATTGTAATTTTGTTTTCTGATGTTTTTAAAACAAGCCCATTTAATTGTGTTTCTTCTATTTCTACGCCATTTTTTTCTTCTTCTTTCGTTTGTGTTACTGGATACAATAACAATCCTATTAGCAAAATTATAAAAAGGAAAATTCCTATTTTTTTCATGGTATCACCTCGTAATCTTAATACTATTATACCCTATTCTTTCTATAAATCATCTTTTTTCTCTAAATCGAAAATTTTTTTAAAATTTACTAAATCCGCCTGTTTGTTTTCTTTTTATATGCAGATTTTAGATATTTGGTATAACAATTTTGAAAATCTGTAAGAAATAACTCACTAAAATACTGAAATTGGTGATTTGCATTCCTTTTGTACTTGTGATTTAATGGCAGGGAAAGGAGGAAATCCGTTGAATCATA
>DVHP01000097.1 GCA_018711945.1 Candidatus Ventrenecus avicola | reverse complement strand
ATTAAAATAAAGTGCAAATTTCATGCACTTTTTTGCATGTAGAAAGGTGTGGAGGGCAAAAAGAAAGAAGAAGTCCATAGCTTCTTCAATATCTTTATTGATAAAACCTTAACAATAGCAATACAAATTTTTTCTATCTACTTTTATGGCGACTTTCATCAGGAGGCAAAAAATCATTTTCCCAATTTAAATCATCAATACTGCTGTTCATATCAAATGATACAAATGATTTATCGTGACTTTTCCCTTCATTGTTTTGAGTGGAAGGAGCCAATAAATTTTCTTCAAAAGCTAAGTTTTTGCTTTTGGTTTTGGCAATGGTTTTTTCGAATTTTTGCTCTAATTTTAAAAGAGTTTCAGCGCTTAACTTGGTTTCATAATTTGGGTTTAATGTTATTCTTTCCGTATCTCTGTTATATGCTCCAATGATAAATTTTGGATCTAAATAATATGTAATTTTACCAGTATTATCTAATTTTTGATTCACAAATGCTCCGGTTCTTTCACAATCTAAATCCATAGAGTCACCGTACAGATTAAAATATTGATTAGGCAATTTTATTAATATAATGTTTTCTGAGTCTAAATGTTCCCAATGATTTAATTTTTCTTTAAAATTTGTTAAATCTTCATCAACATCTAATCCTACTGTTGTATAAAATATGGATGTATGGGATGCGCGTAGTCCTTCTACAAATATTGGACTAATCACGTCTTTATTACTACCACCTGTGCCATGGCCAAATATAGTAAATCCCTTTTCTGTTAAGAGTTCTTTTAAATCTTCTAGTTTTACACTTTTGATCATTTTTTACCCAACAAAGAAATCAACAATTACTGGAGATAATATTACCATCAAAATAATTGGAATGAAAAATAATACTGATATAATACTAATTTTAGTCGGAAGCTTTCCTATTTCACTTTTTACTTCCATAAGATGTTTATCTCTTAGAAAATCTAATTGATTATTTAAAGATTCTTCAATATTGTTTCCAAAAATACTAGATTGAACAATATTTAAAATCGCATTATTAATTGTGTCGCTTGGAATTCTTTCTTTCATACTTGTTAAACATTCAGAAAAGCTCTTTCCTAGTTTCATTTCTTCTAGAGATTTTCGAAATTCTTGTGATAATTCGCTATCAATATTATTGGCGGTTAAATGAAGGCCTTTTGTTAAATTTCTACCACTTTCCATTGTTAAAGATAATACTTCGAAAAAGAAAATTGCTTCTTCTTCTAGTTTTTTTCTTCGCTTTTTAATTGGATAGTCTAAAACGATGTATTCGCTGATATAATGAAATAATACTAAGGTAATCGGGGCTAAAATGTAACCATTCTTATTAAATACTAATAATATGATAAAGATTCCTATACCAATTAATAGTCTTAAATTTAGTAAGTCTATGGCATTATATTTACAATTTATTCCTAAAAGCTTAATCTTTTTTTCGATTTTTCGAATGCTTTTTTCTGTATAAATTTTTCTTACTAGGCTTCGGTTATCCATTACATCTTCACCTCAAGAACTTTCTTTATTATCATGATATATAAAATATAGAATAAGATAATTAATATTAGTAATAAGCGTCCTAATCCAGTTGTAAATAATGGAGCAAAATAACTTGGATTTAGCATATATATGACACAGATAAATAGGAATGGTAGGACACAAAGAATTCGAAAAACAAAGATGGATGCACTGGTTAAACTCATCATTTCTTGTTGTAATTTCTTTTTGCTAAAGAAGTTTTTTTCGATGGTACTAAATACTTTGACAATATTTCCTCCCGTTTTATTTAGCATAGTTAAGGAACTTGTAATGTATTTGGCATCATCTAATTTTACGCGATTATAGAAACGATCAAACACTACTTCGATACTAAGACCGTAAGTCATATCTAAATATATTTTTTTGAATTCATCGCTAATAGGACCTTCTAGTTCTTCTTTTACTACTTCGACTGCTTGCATAATATTTCGACCAGATTTGAAACTATTATTCATCATAATAATGGCTTTTAATAAGTCCTCTTCTACTCTTTTGCGCTTTTTTTGATATTCATATTGTAAAAAGATATCAGGAACAAAGAATCCTATTAAAAAGGCGATTAGTAAACTCATTAGGCTGACATTCATCAGTTGGAACATGACTGTGATAACATATAAAATCATTACTAATAGTCCCACTAAAAATTTTATAGCAATATAATCCATTCCTGTATAGGTATTTCTATTTTCGTATTTAATGTGTTTTTCATAACGCAAGCTGTATTTTTTTAAAAATACACTTTTTTTAAGGAATAATCCTAAGCGATGAACAACACCCCAAAAGAATTCTACGATAATATCAAAGAAAGATTTTTCATAATCATGGATACTTATCAAGGCAAATTTTTCAAAGCGTTTTTCTAATGTAATCACTCTTCGCTGGCGAATTAGATAAATAATTAGAAAAATTAATATGAGAATTACAATGCCTTGCGTTATATAAATTTGCCATGAATAATTTTCCATTGTATCATTTCCTTTCTATTTTTTGATTGGGAACATAAAGTCAATATCGGTAATTCCTTTGGTGCTAATCTTTTTGTAAACAGCTGGAACAGTTTCATTATATAGAGTGTATTCTCCATCTACTTCTCCATTTGGTGTTAGTCCTTTTTGGTGGAATGCGAATATTTCTTTTAGTTTGATCTCGTCTCCTTCAAAATTCTCTAGTTCACAAATGGAGGTTACTTTTCTTTTGCCATCGCTCATTCTATCGATATTTACTACTAAGTCAATCGCACTTACAATGTATTCGCGGATGGCTTTAATTGGAATATCAAGACCACTCATTAACACCATTGTCTCTAGTCTATTTAATGCATCTTTTGGTCCGTTCGCATGAAGTGTGGTGAGGGAACCCTCATGCCCTGTATTCATTGCTTGTAACATATCAAATGCTTCTTTCCCACGAACTTCGCCGACGATGATTCTATCTGGACGCATACGAAGTGCATTGATTACTAAGTCACGGATGGTAATTTCTCCTTCGTTTTCGTAGTTCGTTACTCTTGTTTCTAGAGAGATAACGTGTTCTTTTTCTAATTTTAATTCCGCTGCATCTTCAATCGTAATAATACGTTCATCAGAAGGAATAAAACTACTTAATATGTTTAGGAGGGTCGTTTTACCAGAGCCGGTTCCTCCACAGACAATGATATTACATTTTCCTTTCACGGCTGCTTCTAAGAACGTAGCCATGTAAGGAGTCATAGACCCAATTCTTATCATATCATCGGCACTTGTCATGCTTCTTTTAAATTTTCGAATGGTAATCACTGGTCCTTTTGTTGATAGTGGTGGAATAACAACATTGATTCTTGAACCGTCTTTGAGTCTTGAATCGACCATCGGATTGGTTGCATCTATCGTTCTTCCCATCGGGCCAATCATTCTTTCAATCGTCCTAATAATATGTTCGTCATTGATGAATGATACGCTTTCATCTTTAATTAGTTGGCCATCTATTTCAATATAGATTTCCTTAGGACTGTTGACCATAATTTCGGTAATATTCTTATCTTCTAATAATTCTGTTAGAGGACCATATCCATTGATTTCATTATCAATTAAGTTATATAAATGACTTCTTTCTAGGTTGGTTAAATCGTAGCCCTCAATGGTTTTATCAATTTCATCATTGATAAATTGGTTTAATAATTTGTCTTGTGGCACTTCTTTATCAATTAAGTTTTCGACAATACGAGTTCGTAATTCATCTAGTAATTTTTTATCTGGAAAGATGTCATAATCAGTAACATTATTTAATTTTGGCTCTTTTCTTTCAATATTAAAGGCTTCTACTAAGCTAGTTTTCCTCATTGTTATCCCCCTTTTCCTTACCAAGCATATCAACGGCTATTTTCATGAGTGTCGTATAATCTTTATTAAAAACGTTTGGTGTCTTAGTATCTAATGTGATAATGGAACCATTCATAACGTATGCATCCATGTTTTTAATATAAAATTCACTTGTGATTTCATAGTCAATATTTTCTTTTAAAATATTTTTCATATCAAATAAGGTAAAGTATTTTTTTAGTGGATCCCGAGAGTTATTTAAAAGGATCTTGTAATTTTTTTTGTTTAAATCGCGAAAGATAGAAAGTAAGCTCTTCATATTTTTTAAATCCATCGGATCGTTATTCATCACGAATAAAATAGCAGTCACAATATCTAGTATGACGAGGTTTGCTTCATTTAAATTATGGTTGGTATCAATTAAAACGACATCATAAAGATATTCGGCTTTATCGATCGCAATTTCTAAGTATTTGGAATCAATTTTTGAAGCTTGTCGTGGATCTTTTGGACACGGTAAAATATCGATTTTCTCATCGTAATGGGTTACATAATCCTTGAAATCACGAAAGCGATTGTTATTATAGTCATCGACAAAATTATAAATTGTTTTTTGGAAAGGTTTATTTACGCATAGAGCAATGTTACCACTTGATAAGTCCAGATCCATAATTAATACTTTTTTATCAATTGCTTCATATATACCTGCTAAATTTAGGGCTGTAATGGTTTTGCCTACACCACCTTTTCCCGAAAAAATACAAATACTTTTACCAGTCTTTTTTTTCACATTAGCCACCTATTCTTTCTTATTTATTATAACATGGTCACTTTCTTTTGTGCCAACATAATCTAAATCTATTTGATATTCATCGATGTTAATTAGTTTTGCGAAGATGGAATCCACAGAAGTTGTCAAATGGATTTCGATGAGGTTTTCTTGGGTAGTAATTTGATAGGCATCTTCTGGAATGCCGTTTAATGTTAGTATTTCTTTCACATCTGAGATTTGATTAGATTCGAAATATTCTTCGATACTATTTTCAATAATGCCGCGATATCGTTCTTTTTCGTAATTCATTTTTCCTATGTCTACGACTAATGCAGCCATAGTTATGATAATTGGGATGAGTATGACAAAGATAATTAATGTTTGACCACGATTATTCATACGACAAGACTCTTTCTACTGACACAGTATAAGGGCTATCAAAAATCACATTTAATCCCGGTGTAATGATTTCGACATCTCTTTTTAGGAAAAATGTAATTACTTCATTATCTTGGTTTTTGATTTCTAAAGTTACCCCTTCTTCTTGTAAATTCATGGCTTCTGCGATTTCGTCATAAGACTTTTGATTTTTATAAAGGTCGACGACTTCATTTAATTCACTTACCAATTGGTTACGGAAATAAATGATCTTGCCAATATCAATGATCGATAGCAGCATAAAAATGAAGATAGGTAATATAATTACGAATTCTACTAAGGCCTGCCCCTTTTTATTCTTCATGTTATTCTCCTTTTTGCATTGCTTCGTATTCTTCTTTACTCATGCACTGTGCTTCGCCAGGTTTTTCGCCCTCGACATAAACTTGATTTACTAAATCACAGGATGTTTTTGTGATAGAATCTTTTAAGTATCCTCCAAAATAAGAAACTACACTGACCGTAATCACGCTGATTAAGGCGACGATTAATACATACTCTACAAGGGCTTGTCCATTCTTGTTCATACACTCACTCCCTATTATCAACATTATAGCAAAAAAAAAGAGGGATAACAATTCTATTTTTCTCTCTAAATGTTATTTTTAAGGATTTTCTTTGATATATTTTACTAAAAATCGATATACTCCGTCTTCTTCGTTGGTATCTTCTGTTATGAAGTCTGCTTCTTTTTGGAGTTCTGTTACAGCGTTTTTCATAGCAATGCCAACTCCACAATTTTTTATTAATTCTATATCATTGTAACTATCGCCAAATGCTACTATGTCTTTGTTAGAAATTTTTAGACTTTGCGATAATTTGTTAAGGCTTTGATATTTTGTAACATTTTTTGAATGAATTTCTAGCCAGTAATTTTCTATGCTAGCGCTTTTCATTATGGAAATCTTTAAAGGAAGAGTTTGGCTCATGTTTGATATAGTGGTTCTACTTCTTCATTTAAAACATCGATACTAATATGGCTTACTTTATCAGCAATTTTTTCTAGGTCTTCTTTCTTTTCTAATGTACTTTCCAATGCATCATTTGAAGGATTTTTATAAATATAGATTTTATCAGCAGTGTGAAATTTTAAGGAAATTGCTTTTTCTTTATAGGTATCCCATATTTGGAAGAGATCAGAGATTGGAATCACTTTGGAAAACAGAATTCTTTTATCGTTTACTCTATAAAGTAAGGCGCCGGCACTCCCGATTATATAATTAGCAAAAAATGCGTTTTGGGTGGTTTTTAGAGCAGAAGATAAAATTTCCTGTCGCTATTACAATGATATAGCCCTCTTCTTTTAAATGGAATAATAATTTTTTGCATGTTTCCGATACTTCTTGTTCTTTATTAATAATGTTCCATCTAAATCTAATACAATCATTTTTTTCATTTTACCACCTACTAAAAATAGCAATACCAACTATTTTTGGATTGCTATCATATTAAAGATAAATATCAGCCATATTCCTAAAGCCATCTGAGCTTTGTAACGATACATCTCATGGGCTGCCACGATTTTATCTGCTCCACTTACTAGCCAACTTTCTTTGTAAGCTGGAAGTTTTTTGGTAATCGGAAACATGTGAGTTTCAATAATATTTTCCTGCACTTTATCTAGATCAAAATATGTTTTGGCATTTTCTAACGCTATCTCTGGATGAGCTTTTAATGTCTCCTTAGCGTTGTATTTTTTTGTATCTTCATCGGTATAGAAGTCGTGTAACAAGGCTGCTCGTGTGACTCTTTCATAATCCATACCTAATTTTTTGCTCATTTTATATGCTGTTTTGGCTACTCTCATGCAATGTTCAAATCGACTAATTCCATGGTGTAATTCATGTTGTAACTTTAAAAACTCTGGGTGTGTCAATATATCTGCCACGATTTGATTAAACTCATAAGTTTTTTGTAAACTCATTCTTTTTTCACCTCGTACCTTCACATTATAGCATATTTTTTTTATTTTGCAAATATGATATTATCTGCCCTATTTTAAAAAATTAAGCAATTTTTGACATTTTTTGTGTCCAACTTTGAAAAAACAGAAAATTTTTTCTATTCAAAATTACAATTATATGATATACTTTATGAGTAACTGCTTGTGTGGCGGAACTGGTAGACGCGCTGGACTCAAAATCCAGTGGTAGCAATATCGTGTGGGTTCGAGTCCCACCACAAGCACCATAAAGAAATGATACGAACCCAATAAAGGTTCGTTTTTTTCATATAATTATGTTATAATAGAAAACATTGGATGTGATAGTATGTCAAAAATTGATGATATTAATAGGTTAATTATTGAAAGTAAATTATCTGGAGAAACATTTACAAAAGAAATTAGTGATGGACATCATACTTTTGGCGAATTGTATAGACATAGAATTATTTTATTTTGTACTTTATGTAATTTACTACCTGAAATATCATGGAAATCAAAAAAACATTTTGATGAAGAAAATGATCCGATGTTTAATGATAGCTTTATAGCAGGAATCAATACTCCAGAAGGAGTTGCTACTTATCATATTAAATTGAAATATTGGGAAATGTTTAGTATTCCAGAATTAGAAAGAGCTCCAAAATATGAACAATATGATTCGGATGATGTTATAGAAAGAGTATATTCGTTGTCAAAAATTAAAATCAAGAATAGATAGTTATAAGATGAATTTTAAAAAAGTTTACTAATTTGATATAGAAATATATATAAATAGACTTTTGATAAAATTATATAAATATGATATTATGAATATGTCAAGGAAACTTGCATAAAATAAAAAAAGGGAACATTCAGTTTTTCCGAGTTGAATGTCTACCCAATTAATGTGCAGACATTTAATTCATTGTTGATGAATTAAGTGTCATTTTCTTTAAAAAAGTTATAGATTGATTATTATTTAAACTTCTTGAAGTTATGGAAATTTGATCTGTTTATAAAATATTTTGTTAACAAAAAAGTATAATGTGATTATTTATGAATTCAAAAAAGAAGTGATTTTGAAATTTCACTTCTTTTTAAGGTAAAATCACTCTTTTAGGTATCAACGGTTTTTCTTCTGGTAATATGATGGAGTGCATTTGATTCGCATATTTGATAAAGTCTTCTAGTGTTTGATCAAGGAAATAATCTGCCGGTAAATTCACATGGGCATACTCTTGTGTTTCTAGATGTTTTGTTTCCCGAAAATCCTTTAAATTTTTTAAATATTTTTCTTTTAAAGAAGGATCGGCAATTTCCTCAAGTGTTTCTCTTATCCATTCGCATTTATAATCGATTAAGGCATGAAGAAATTCTCCAATGGTAATTTTTGTTTCTTTTAAAATAGAAAGTATGGTTTTATAATTTTCGTAATAAGTCTCCCAACCAATTGGAAATTGAAAATCATTACTATATAGTAAATATAATAAAGAATGTGCATCTAAATAATCATTCATAATTTGCTCTATTCCCTCTAAATTTTCTTCTTGATGGGGATTTTCTTCCATTACTGAGAAATCATTATACTTTTTATGCACTGCTTCTATTATTTTAGGATACCAAAATGAATCAATTGGTGGAGCCATATAGTAATCTGCTTCTAGTTTTTTATTAAACATCAAGTCATGGCCTTTCGAAAACATGAATAATTCTTGCATAAGCATAAAGATTTGATCGATTTGAAATTCTGTTTTATATTTCATACTCGATTGAAACTCCTGAAAAATTTCTTCATAACTTCTACCACTTAATAGTTCTCCATATGGAATCGTTTTTTGATTTTTTTTAAAATATTTTGCTTCTAAAACTCTGTTTTTTCTTTTGATGTATGTAACTTTTGCAACATACAACTTCTCTACTACTTCATCTAACCTCATTATAAAAATCCTTTCTTTTAAGACATTATAACTGGTTTTTTAAGATTTTTAAAGAGAATTTTTGGATTTATTAATTTCTTCTATTAGATATTTACACAGCTCGCCTCTTTCTTGCAAGGAATATACTCTATTGTTTGCATATTTTTACGCTCCTTTTTGTTCTAAGCTTATAAAGTTTTGTTTGGTTCTTCTTTTAGCAAGGCAATTTGTTTATCATAGTCATCACTCATACATACAAAGGAACCACTAATAACGGTATCACAGTATGGTTTTACTTGTTTTATGGTATCTTTTTTTATTCCACCGTCTACAGCAATTGTAAACTGTAACTTTTTATTATCTCTTTCTCTTATGATCTCCTGTAATTTTGTGGTTGTATTTTCTAAGAATGTTTGCCCTCCTTTTCCAGGGTATACACTCATTACTAGCACAAAATCAATTTTATCAAAAAATTTTTTTATGTCTTTTATATTTGTATCCGGATTTATAGCAATCCCACAGAGAATATTATGAGCTTTGATATCTTCTAGATATTTTTCAGTGCTATCTAATTCACTTGGTATAGCAAGACGATAAGGGTTTAGTTTATAGATTTCTTTTATGGTTTTTTCTAATGCATCTTTTTCCATCATAAGATGGACATCTAGTGGCTTTGTCACCTTTTTTAGTTCTGAAAGTATTTCAGAACTATTTTCTGTTTTTTCTTCTACAAAAACCCCGTCCATTAAGTCGACATGAATAAAGTCTGCGGTGGATTCATCGATTTTTTTTAGTGTTTCCGTCAAGGAAAACTTTGATTTTAAAAAGGATACTGATATTTTCATAATGACTCTTCTTTCTCTATTTTTTGATAATTCTCATAACGAGACTTTAATATTTTCCCCTCTTCTAAAGCTTTTTTCACACCACAATCAGGTTCTTGTTTGTGCATACAATCACGGTAATAACAGGAATAATTGGAAAATTCAATAAAGGAATTCTTGATTTCCTCTTTCTTATAGTTTCTTAGCTCTAATGAGGAAAAACCTGGAGTATCGCAAAACCAAACGCCATTTAAAACATGAATTTCTGTATGTCTTGTTGTATGTTTTCCACGATTTAAAGCTGTAGATATTTCGTTTGTTTTTAGGTTTAGCTCAGGAGCGATTCTATTTAAAATTGTCGTTTTTCCAGCCCCTGTTTGACCAGTTAACACTACGATAGAATTTTGCAAAAATTTTAGTAATTCTTTTAATTCTGTATTCGAAAAACAAGGAACTCCGATACTCGTATAATACGCACGAATTTCTTGGTATTGTTTTGTTTCTTCTTCGGTTAGTAAATCTTCTTTTGTAAAACAGATGACTGGTTTAATATTTGCCAGAATAATGCAAGAAAGTTCTTTATCAAGTAATAAAGAACTAAAATCTGGTTTTTTTAGAGATGTTACTATCAAGGCATAGTCCGTATTTGCAACACTTGGTCTTGAAAGTTCGTTTTTTCTTGGAAGTAACTCTAGAATATAATGTTCTTTCGCATCAATCTTACAACGATCCCCGACTAGAGGAGTCTTTTTTTCTTTGCGAAATCGCCCCCTCGGAACACAGTCATAAGTAACATTACCTACTGCTACGGTATACAGATTGGAAATGTTTTTGATGATAATTCCTTCTAACATAAGCCACCACAATTATCGGTTGTATCCTCTGTAGAACTATCGGTGTTGTCATCTTCATCATCGTCACTTGAAGAAGTTGTTGGAGCTTTCGCTACCGTCACGGTAATACTAGTATTGTTTTGAATTGGGGAACCAGAGGCTCTATTTTGAGCAATGACGATACCTGGAGAATGGGTGCTATCTTCTTGCTCTACTTTGTTTACTGTCACACCATAATCTTCTAGGTACTCGACGACATCATCATAGGTATAACTACCATTCGTAAAATCTGGATAAACATCAAAGTTTGGAATGGTAAGGGTGACATAATCTCCTTCTGATACTTTTTCGCCAGCAGCCGGAGATTGTTCTAAAATCTCTCCTTCTTGATAATCTTTCGTATCGACATTTCTTCTTTCGATAATGACTTGAACTCCTAATGTTTTTAATATCGCTTCTACTTCTACATAATTTCTTCCAGTATAATCTTCTAGGGTAATGGAAGGATCTCCTGTACTAATATAAAGTGTTACTTCATACTCTCCTTTTGCTTTAGAGTTTGCATATGGGGAAGTTCTAACTACTTTTCCTTCCTCAATCTCTTCGGAAGCAATCTGTTGCTGCTCGCTTGCTATAGTAAATCCTGCATCTTGTAGTGTTTTAATTGCATCTTCCACCGAGTAGCCTGTGACATCTGGAACCGTAATTTCTTTGTTTCCAGTTAAAAGAGGGATAAACACTATTACTGTTGTAATTGCCACGATTAAGAATGTAAAAATAGACGCAAGGACAATTAATACTTTGTTTTGTTTTTTTAAATCATTTTTTGTAATTTGTTTGGCCAATACTTCATCATCCTTACTTTCTTTGATTTCTTTTTTCTTTTCTGGCTTTTTTTCCTCCTCGCCTTCTTTTTTTGGAGTTTTTGTTTTTTCAGATTCTGAGAATTCTCGATACGGCAGTTTGATTGGAGGCTCATTTGCCCTTGACTCATCTAGGCACGTTAAAAGATCATTATGCATTTCTCTTGCATCTGCATAGCGGTTCTTTGGATTCTTTGCTGTTGCTTTAATGATAATATTCTCTACACTTTGTGGAATGTTTGGTAGTTCTTCTCTGATACTTGGAAGAGGTTCTTTTAAATGTTTTAAAGCAATCTCTACTGCATTATCTCCTTTATAAGGAAGTTTTCCTGTTAAAAGTTCATACATGACAATTCCCATGGAATAGATATCACTTTGAAGGGTTGCACCTTTTCCGTTTGCTTGTTCTGGCGGTAAATAATGGACACTTCCCATTACAGAATTTGTTTGGGTGAGTTGGGTTCCGTTTAAGGCCATCGCAATACCAAAATCCATGATTTTTACTAAGCCATTTTCTAAAATCATGATATTTTGAGGTTTGATATCTCTATGAATGATATAAGCATCATGCGCGACTGTCATGCCATCCGTAATTTGAAGCATGATATCGATTACTTCACTCAGTGTTAGTTTTCCTCTTTTTTTAATCAGGTCTTTTAAATGTCTTCCTTCGACGTATTCCATAACAATATAGTATTGACCGTTATCTTCCCCGACATCATATACTTCAACAATGTTTGGATGAGATAGGCTACTCGCTGATAGGGCTTCTCTTTGAAACCTGCGAACAAATTTTTCATCATTAGCAAGATCCCCACGTAACACTTTCACCGCAACATTTCGGTCTAATATGGTGTCGTATGCAAGATAGACGTTTGCCATACCACCTTCGCCGATCGCTTTGATAATTTGATAACGATCACTGATTTTTTGACCCTTCATGATCATGATTCACACCCACTTTTCATCTCTAATAAAGCCACGGAGATATTATCATTTCCTCCTCTGGCGTTGCATTTCTTTATCATTTTTGACACTTTTTCTTCGATGGTTAAGTCTTCTTCTAGAATTTTTTCTACTTGTTCTTTAGTCATCATCGTAGTTAGTCCATCGCTGCAAAGTAAAAGTCCATCCACATCTTTTTCCACTTCAAAAATGTCTAAATCTACTTTTTCTGAGGCTCCTAAAGCTTTCATTAAGACATTTCGTTTTGGATGCACTTTGGCTTCTTCTTCTGTTAAGTCTCCCGCCTCTACTAAAAGATTTACTAATGTATGGTCATGGGTTACTTTATGAAGTTTATGATTTTTTAAGACAAACCCACTAGAGTCACCAATGTTTCCAAAAATCAAGTAATCTTTGGTCAATAATGCGAGTACTAGAGTGGTGCCAAGTCCTGTAGAATCAAAGTGATTTTTTGCATATTCTAAAATTGCTTCATTAATTTCACTTACGTTATCGTTAAGCCAATTTACTGCATCTAACATGCTACCAATACTGCTCATACTAGAAAATCTTTTGCCAAGATGGGTTACAGCTAAGCTCGAGGCGACTTCACCTGCTCTGTGTCCTCCCATACCATCGGCAACTACAAGTAAATATTCTCCACTTCCGTTCCGCACAATTGTTACTGAGTCTTCATTATGACTTCTCACTTTTCCGGTGTCAGTTAAATAATATGATTTCATAAGTCACATCCTTATACATTTCATATTAAGCATATCAAAAAACAAGAGGTTCGTCTATTCTTTCTCTATTTTTCTTGTAAAATATATGTTTGGAAACTCCAAAACTAGACAAAAATTTGACAAAAAAAGAGAGCTATACGCCCATGGAATTTGTTTCTGGAAGAGTACTTCCTCCATCAAAGATGATTGTCTCTGCTGTGATATAACTGGATTCGTTGCACGCTAGGAAGGCACATAACTCACCAAGTTCTTCTGGAGTTCCCATTCGTTTCATGGGAATGGCATCTGCGATATTTTTAATAACATGTTCCGGATTTTCTTTATCACTTTCTTTGGCCATACCTTCCACCATTGGAGTTCTAATATATCCTGGTAGCACGGCATTTACTCGAATATTTTTAGATACTAAGTCTGCAGCAAGGCCTTTGGTAAACCCTACTAAGGCTGCTTTAGTTGTCGCATAAGCAACTTCTCCTGGATCTGCAACACGAACGCCTGTTACACTCGATAAATTGATAATGCTTGCTGGACTATTAAGATAAGGCAAAGCGGATTTTGTTACATTCCAAGTTCCTTTGATATTGATATCAAAATGAAAATCTCGTAATTCATCGGTAGTATCTTCAAAACTAGAAAGTTTGCATACTCCTGCATTATTTACTAAAACATCTATTTTTCCTAGTTGACTATAGATTGTTTTCATAATACTATCTAGTCTTTCTTTATCACGAATATCACAAATACAACCTGCAGCATATCCATGAGGATACTTTATTTGAAGTTCTTGAAGGGTATTTCTTATTTCTTCTGAACTATCAATAATTACAACTTTAGCACCATATTTTAAAAAGGTTTTTACAATTCCTAAGCCATTTCCCATTGCACCACCTGTAATCACTGCAACCATGCCATCTAGTTTCATTCTATCAACCTCTTTCTTATATTCATAGTATAACACAAAATAAAAGGATTATTGAAAAATACTGATATTAAAAATATTTTTTAAGAACAAAAAGGTTTAGCATTACCTCTAAACTCTTTTTATTAATTTTCTTGTAATTGTAAAATTTCTTGTTTCGTAAGGCCTGTATACTGCATAATCTTGTTGATGTCTAAATGATCTTTTAATAGATTCTTAGCAATATTGTGTTTCTCTATTTGAGTTCCCTCTGCTATACCAGAAACCCTGCCTTCAGCTAATCCAGAAGCCCTTCCTTCAGCTAATCCAGATGCTCTTCCTTCATTCACTCCAGTGTTAAAAGAATCTTCTACTTCAAATTTATGACTGGCTTCTAAGTCATAATATTGTACTAAATTGTTATCTCTCATAAATTCTTCTACTTTTTTTACGATATCC
>DVHP01000096.1 GCA_018711945.1 Candidatus Ventrenecus avicola | reverse complement strand
TAACAAAATAACCATAAAATTCTTAAATTGTGCTAAAAAAATCTGGCCCTTACTTCTCCTCTTTTTCCCTTGTATAATATTTTCGCCATTAACTTCTAACCTTTTCTTTGCTTCCTTTTTACTTAACCCCTCTTCACTACTCTTTACCTCTTTAAAAACATCTTTCACATTTTCAAGATAATATTTCAACTAGCATCACCATATCAAATATATCACAATTACAGGAACTTTCAATCAAAAACTCAAAAAAAGACAAAATAAAAAAGTTGAGAAAATGTGCAAGTTATGATAAAATTTGTATAGATAATATGTAGGGTTTATGAAATATTTAACCATACTAAAGTAGAAGGAGCACGAAAGTTTAATGAAAAAAATTGATTTCAAAAATAAGAAAGTAAAAATATTATTAGTTGTATTAGTAGCAATTATTTTTATTGGTGGAACCTATGCTTATTGGAGACTTACTTTAACTCAAACAGAACAAAACGAATTAGCATCTGCTTGTTTTGATATTACAATAAGTGATGAACAAAATGATATCAACCTACAAAGAGCAGCGCCTATTAGTGACGAAGAAGGAATGAGCCTAACACCATATACATTTACGATTACAAATAACTGTAGTACATTTGCTTCCTATTCAGTGAATCTAGAACTATTAAATACAATTCTAGAAGCAAATAGATTATCAGCAGGATTTGTGAAAGTTATGCTAGATGAAAACACTCCAACCGTATTAAACACAAATACTAATGTTACACCAACCTTAGATAATGCTTATGAAGCATATGAACTCACGACAGGATATTTAGATGCAAATGCGAGTGTTACCTACAATTTAAGACTATGGATTGACCAAGATGTAACAATAGAAGACGATGCCATGAACAAACAACTAGAAAGTAAAATAACAATCACAGCAAGTTATGTTGACCATATGCCGACGGATTATGAGAAATGTGTAGAAGAATACGGAGAAGACTCTATTCAATGTAGTATTATAGCAGATGCAAACGATGAAGAGTCAGGGCCATGTCCAACAGTAAATGACGATGGAACAGTAGAAGTAACAGCCATAGAAGATACAGAAAGCCTAGTCTGTACAGCTCCAGATGATTATGGCACAAGTTATTATTACAGAGGAAATGTAGACAATAACTGGGTAAAATTTGCAGGATACTATTGGAGAATTTTAAGAGTCAATGGCGATGGTTCTATCCGTATGATCTATGCCGGAGATGCGGATGTTATAGACGCATTGCCAAATAAAGCAGAAGTTCTAGCTAATGGCTATAATGACGCAAATACAGATTATACTCAAATAGGAACCAGTGCGTACAATTCATCATATAATGACAACGCTTATGTCGGCTATATGTATGGAACAACTGGAAGTAGTAGTTATGAAGAGACTCATGCCAATATCAATGATAGTACAATAAAAACCGTAGTCGACAATTGGTATAAGACAAATATCGAAGAAGCGGGATATGCAAGTTACATAAGTGACACCTTGTTCTGTAATGATCGAAGCTTTGCATCAAATAATACAGGAACCGGAGCAGGCACAAGCACAACATACTATCGGTGGCGTAATGGTCCATGGACAAGCGGAACAAACAAGACAAATCCAAGACTTATGTGTAAAGAGCAAAATGATCGATTTACAGTGAGTGATGTGAGCACAGGAAATGGAGACTTAACATATCCAGTGGGATTATTAACAACAGACGAAGCAGCCTTGGCTGGAGGATACAATTCAGGTAACTCAGGATATTACTTATATACAGGGAACTATTACTGGACCATGTCGCCTCACTATTTCAACGGCTCTTATGCGCGCGTGCGTTTCGTGAATTCGACTGGTGGTTTGAACGGCGACAGCAACGTGAACAGCTCGAATGGGGTGCGGCCCGTCCTCAATCTGAAGTCTGGTAGTCTGACGAAAGGCTCAGGAACGGCACTAGACCCATTTTTGGCAGGATAAAATCATAAATAAAGTTTTTTTAAAGATGAAATTGTTTATTTTGATTTCATCTTTTTTTATTCTTTTCTTCCCCAATCTATTTCTTTTAAACCATCTGCTTTTAAATATGCATTTGTCCTAGAAAATGGTTTACTTCCAAAAAATCCATAACGTGCAGAAAAAGGACTAGGATGCGGTGACTCAATAATATGATGAATAGGATTGGTAATATACTTTGCTTTTTCCTTAGCAAAATTACCCCATAAGATAAATACGACTGGTGTATCTTTTTGATTCACATGCTTAATAATATAATCCGTAAATAACTCCCACCCAAGCTTTCTATGACTTGCTGGAGTATCTTTCACAACCGTTAGTACTGCATTTAATAAAAGCACTCCTTCTTTAGCCCAACCAGTTAAATCTCCGTCACTTCGTGGGGGTATTCCTAAATCATCATATAACTCTTTATAAATATTTTGAAGTGATGGTGGCACCTTGACTCCCTTTTGTACAGAAAAAGATAGTCCATGTGCTTCTCCCATTCCATGATAAGGGTCTTGTCCCATAATCACTACTTTAACGTTTTCATAAGGCGTTAACTTTAATGCCTCAAAAATATGATCATGTGGTGGAAAAATAGTCTTAGTAGCATATTCATGATCCACGATTTTCATAAACTTATGGAATCCTTCACTTTCCCATATAATTTTTAATTTCTCATCCCAATCATTTCCTATCATATGAATTACCTCACTTACTTCTAAAATATCTTATCACAGAAAAAACAAGTTTTGGAAATAAATTTCCAAAACTAAAGAATTCTTATAAGTATTGGAAAAATATTTCCAATACTCGACAATATTTAAAACTTATGGAAGCAATTAGAAAGTTTTATCAATATCAATCGTTGGATATTTTTTTATTTCTAAACTAGGATAATCAACTTGGCATTCATGTGAATCAATCTCTAAATACTCTAAAGAATCACAATCTATCACTTCTTCCATATTATCAAAAGTATACTGTATATACTTGCTTTTTAACTCTTCAATATGATTCGTTATAAAATAAGTAACGGTTTGATTTTGCATAGCATATTCCGTAAACTCTTCTATAAATGGTATAGATGGCATCTTATTAAGATTATCAAAAACAAAAACAAATGGCACATGACTTTTCTTTATATAAATAAGAAGTTGTTCCAATAATAGATTTCCCATCTTTTTCTTTTCTCCATGACTTGTAAAGAAAATTGCAGTTTTATCCTTTAATTTAGAAAAATCTAAATCGTTAGAAGATAGTACATTCATTACACCCGGAAATCCTAAATAAGAACTAAGTAAAGTTTTTAAAGTAGATAAAATACCACTTCTTGTTTCAATTGGTGAAAAAACAGTACTAGAAGCTAACCTATAAATCGGATCGTTCACATCGAGCTTTTGAAGATATTCTCGCATTTTTAAAATATGTTCTTCAGTATCTACATCTAAATAACTAAGGAATCTAGCAAGACTATAAAAATGAATTTCATCTTTCTTTCCTTCTTTAAACAACATAAGAACTAAGGCCATAAAAAAGTCTGCTGCCGTATTTTCCCAAAAACTATCTAATTCACTATTACTTTTACATAAAGTCATAGCAATTCCTCGTAAAACTGAGAGTGCTGCATCTATATTTTTGTTTTGACATAACTCATACGGATACCTTAAAAGATTCCAACCATTAGACTTACTTATATCTAATAAGTTAATAACTTTTACTTGATATCCACGTTCTACTAGTTCTTTTTGAAATCTTGGATAATATTCTTCCTTATTATCAATAATAAATAAATTTTTACCATTTTGAATGAATGTTTCAAGAGTATCAAACATCACTCCTCGCGTTTTTCCACTACCTACACTTCCTAAAATTAAATTTGTATGTTTCATATTCATTTCCTCCTTCTAAGAACTTCATTAACAGGTGTACTAGTAATCATTCCACCCTGTAATCTAGTTCGTAACTCATCAATTTTTTTAATTTTCAAATTCAAATTTTCTTGTTCTTCATAAAGTTTAGTTTTTTGGTTTAATAGAATTTCATCATCCCAAGAATTCCAATGACTTTTAATCTCTTCTAATAAAAATCCTGCTTCTTTTAACTCTAAAATAATCTTTAAAGTTTCAATTTGTTCTTTTTTGTAATAACGGTATCCACTATAAAGATCAATCTCACTAGGTTTAAATAAATCAATTTCATCATAATACCTTAAAGTTTTAACAGGGATGCCTGTAATTTTTGAAAATTCTCCTATTTTATATTTCATGTCATCCCTCACTTTAATATCCATTAAGTTTTCCAATAAAATACAAAATACTTAATATAATTAATATTACCACATAAGAAGCCATCGGTGTAGTATTTGTACTCACATTTTTTCCTTCATCGTAAAGTGTACTTTTAGAATACCAATTACGACTATAATCAAGAGAAAACTGATTACATGCATCCATAGTAGTATTTACATAACTCTTACATTTTTTACATTTATAAATACCATCCATTTTCTTATCTTTCAAATTTAAAAATGCACAATCAGAACAATATTTACTCATGACTCATCCCTCCTTCAACTAAATTAAATCATTACAGTGAACTGGAGAGTCAATAGTAAAGAAAAAAACACCTTTTAAAGATGTTTAAAAAATATTATAATAAGCATTAATTTTCTTGTAATTCTAAAATCTCTTGTTTCGTAAGCCCCGTTGATTTCATAATAGTAGGAATATCAATGTTAAGATTTAATAAATTCCTAGCTATTTCAATGCTTCTATCTTTTAAGCCTTCAAGTCTACCCTCAACTAATCCAGAAGCCCTGCCTTCCACTAAACCAGAAGCCCTTCCTTCAGCTAAACCAGAGGCCCTTCCTTCAGCTAAACCAGAGGCCCTTCCTGTATTCACTCCAGTGTTAAAAGAATCCTCGACTTCAAATTTATGACTGGCTTCTAAGTCATAATATTGTACTAAATTGTTATCTCTCATAAATTCTTCTACTTTTTTTACGATATCC
>DVHP01000095.1 GCA_018711945.1 Candidatus Ventrenecus avicola | reverse complement strand
ATACAGAAAATCTTATGACTTTCTGTATTTTTTTTAACTTATCCACTTTTTGTTTTGACTATGCATCAAATTTTACGAAAACTCAAATCATATTGTATTTATTCCAAAATATAGAAGGAAAGTAATCTATTATAAATTAAGAAGTGATATTCAAAAATATATTAAGGATTTATGTAAATGGAAAGGTGTAGAAATTATAGAAGGGCACATGATGCCAGATCATGTACATTTGTTGGTAGAGATTCCACCAAGAATGAGTGTATCAAGTTTTATGGGATATTTAAAAGGAAAAAGTAGTCTTATGATCTTCAATCATCACACAAATTTGAAATATAAGTTTGGAAGTAGAAACTTCTGGGCAACAGGATATTATGTGAGTACAGTAGGCTTGAATGAAGCAACGATTAGAAAATACATAAGAGAACAAGAACATGAAGATATGATGCAAGACAAATTAACAAAGAAAGAATATATGAACCCTTTTAAAGGTTTGCTAAAGTAGTCATAGCACTGGGCTTGAACGAAGTAAAAGCCAGCCTCCATATGCGGGTTGGCTAATATTTCAGCCTTATAGGCTAAGTGAAAACCACGCCTTTTAGACGTGGTTAGTTATTGCAATAGAAAATAAAACAAAGTATACTTTAGATAGAAAATAATAGGAAAAAGAAGTGAGTAATAATGAGTAGAAACAAGGGTAAAATTATAGTTTTGATCGTAGCATGTATATTATTAAGTATTCCACCAATTATTTTTACAACATGGTATCTAAGTAAAGAAGAAATAAATACAAAGGATAATATATTAGAGAATGAAAATATCCAAGACAATTCTGATTCTAATAATAATATACAAGAAATTATTCCGGAACAAGAGCATCTAGAAGAAGAGGAAACTGGAAAAGTAATTGATAAAGAATCTGGAAGTGTTGTTTATGATCCAAGTCAGGAAGTAGATGACACACCACCACCAAGTACCGTGATTAAAGCTCCAGAAAATATCGATGAAGGATATATTTCTGAATATCTAAAATATTTCTTTTTCGTGTACTCAGAACAGTCTTTTTCGTCTTTTACAGATAATCAGATCGCGACAATAGTAGCTTTATCATCAGAATTATATCAACCAAGAAAAGAAAGTGATGTTCAAAAAATTGCTAAAGAGTATTTTAATATAGATAATTATGTATTACCTACCGGAACTTATAAGTTAGAAAATTATGGAGAGTTTACAGTAAGTAAAGAAAATGGTTATTATTTTCGCTCTGATATAAAAAATCATCAAACATCAGAAAACTCAGTGTTTTTGATTGATACTAAAGTGAATGAAAATAAAGTAACATTAGAATATGTCTATGCCAAAAATTCTTTATATGGTGAAGGATATTCTCCATTAAACCGTGATGAAAAATACATTAAAGGTTATTATACAATCGAACTAACTTATACAGGTGATGGGTATAACGTAAATAGTATTCATTATCGTTTAAAATAAATAAACATGTCTAACTATCGGACATGTCATTTATTTGTTCCATAATGAAGATTCTGCTTTAGGAACTGGAATATCTTGCGAATATTCTCGTATTTCGTTATATCTCAAAAAATTGAGCTCTTCATCAAAAAGTAAAAAATATGTGTATCGATTTGATGGATCATCATCCCAAGTACAATCTATGTGATACCAATTATCATTGATTTTAACCATGTTCCAAGCATGATCTTCCTTATTAATACCAACTTTTCCACTAATTTTTATGGCGTCAAATCCTAGTTTTTTTGCTAAATATTCAAATGCTCCAGCATATCCTTCACATAAAGCGCGACCTTCCAATAAAGAAGTAAAAGAAGAAGAGGTGCCTGTTAATACATTTCCATCATAAGTAATATGATCAATTAAATAGTCATGGATATATCGTATTTTCTCGATGTCAGAAGTATTTTCTGGAATCTTAGATAATACTTCATTAGCTAATTCTTCTCTTTGTTTAACTTTTTCTTCATAGTTTTCTATAGGATATAAAACTCTTACATCTTTTATTTTACTTACAGGAAGTGGACCATAATTCCACATTTCTGTTGGCTCTTGTATAGCACCGTAGCAATAGTCATTACATAAATCCCAATTGTTTGTTCGATACAACTCTAAAACTTTTTGAATATAATCATAATCATATTCTTGGTCCAATAAATATATTTCATTTAATTCCATATCTCGTTTAGAAAGTTTATCGTATAAAGTTGCTTGCGTAGAGTCTAAGTATTCGTATCCATAATCGTGTTTGAAAGTAATCACAGGATTGTCAAGAATAACCACTTCGGAAAAACACAAGAAAGAAAGTAAGTAGCCACTAGCAATAATGAATAAAAGTAAAACACATACATAAATCTTATTTTTCATAACAAAAACTCCCAATTCTCTTTACAACCGTTATAAAAGATAACAAGATTGTTTTCTACTGAGTAAGTAAATGTTTACATGAATTATGTACCAAAACAGGAATGATTGATTGAGACTTTTCATAAAATAATAAAAAAAATAGATTTTATGTGAATTGACAAACGAGAGTGATTCGTGTAAAATAATACATGCAAAGGAAATGAAGTTTATTTCTTTTGCTTATGGGTCTATAGCCAAGTGGCTAAGGCAAAGGACTGCAACTCCTTGATGCGTTGGTTCAAATCCGACTAGGCCCTCCAAAATATGTAATAAGAGCCAGAAATGGCTTTTTTCTTTTGCTTTAAAATTCTTCTTGCACTTCTTCCAAATTATGGTAATATAAACATATAAATTTTAGAAGTGAGTGTTGTTTATGATGGATTTTTATGAGTTATTAGGAGTAAAAAAAGACGCGACAAAAGAAGAAATAAAAAAGGCCTATCGCGATATGGTAAAAAAATATCATCCAGATGTCAATAAAAGCGAAGAAGCAAACAAAATTATTATAAGCTTAAATGAAGCCAAAGAAACCTTACTAGACGATAATAAAAGGAAAGAATACGATAAAATATTAGAAGAAATTAATCATTCTAAACAAGTATCCAAAAACAAGCAAGAAACATATTATTCCAAAACCGAAGAATACAAACAAGAATACGAAGAAAGTTATATGACAAGAAAAGAGTTTTTTGCAAGTTACTTAAGATTTGGTATCGACAAAAAAATAATAAAAATTTTAAAATCTATCTTAATATTTATCTTAAGTACCATTTTTTTCTTTTTAAAATTAATTGCCTTAGTACTAATTGTAGCCATCAATTTAATTGGAAATCTACTAGATTATGTTATAGGCTTCTTTGGAATATTAGCAATTCTTGCCTTGTTCGTCTATGCAGGAAAAACATCTCCGGATATCATTCCATTTATTCCGACAAACGTCGAACAATTCTTATATTTTATGATGATAGGCATTATCTTAACCATTATCAAAGTTGTAGTAACTGATGCTTCTTTAAACATTTATGCATTACTAGAAAACCTCCAAGATATTCTTTTTGTGAAAATTTTAACAAAATAGAAGGAAAAACAAACTTCCTGTGATATAATCATACATAGGAGAGTGAAAAAATGGACAGAGAAATCTTTAGTATTGGTGGTTTTTCTATAAAGTGGTATTCCGTATTGTTATTAATAGCTGTATTTGTAGGGATATTCTGGCTAATTAAAGAAGGAACCAAACATAAATATCCCAAAGACTTTTTATTTAATATGTGTTTTTGGGCAGTCATCTTTGGTTTTATAGGAGCAAGAGCATACTATGTCATATTCAATTGGAAAATCTATGCAGCTGACCCAGTAAGTATTTTTAAAATCTGGGAAGGTGGACTAGCCATTCATGGAGGATTAATAGCAGGTTTTATCACAATTGTTCTTTATTGTAAAAAATATAAAGTACGTCTATTTAAATTAGTAGATATGGCCGTTCCAGGAGTGATGCTTGCTCAAGCGATTGGACGATGGGGAAACTTCTTTAATGGTGAAGCTCATGGTGGAGTCGTGTTAAGAAGTACTCTAGAGTCACTACATATTCCAGAATTTATTATTAATGGTATGTATATCAATGGAAATTATTATCATCCAACATTCTTTTATGAATCATTATGGTGTCTACTCGGATTTATAGTGTTGGTATTAGTAAGAAAATACAAATACTTAAAAGTAGGAGGCCTTACTTGTGTCTATCTTATTTGGTATAACATCGGTAGATTCTTTATTGAATCGATGCGAACAGATTCCTTAATGCTCGGAGGATTCAAAGTGGCTCAAATCGTATCAATTATATTATTTATAATAGGAATACTAGGCTTAATGATTCAATCTAGAAAAGGAAAATTTGAAGACCTTTATAGTGAACCAAATCATGAGGAGATTCGTTTTTAATGAAAAAAGCAGTCAAAATAATTTTAATTGGATTATTCCTAATAATATTAATCTATGATACTTACCAGATACACTTTAAAGAGAAAGACACACCAAGCGAACACCTAAATATAGAATACGAAAATGGTGGGAATATTTTATTACAAGACATCAAAGAAAACGATGGAATTTCAATGAAAATCAAAGTAAAAAACAAAACCGATCATAATGTGAATTTTACCATTGCCTTTTTAGATGTAGTAAATGATTTAGTAGACCCTAGTAAAGTGACATATTCGATTACTAAAGAAGATAATCGTATCGAAATCCATAGTGATACCTTCCCACAAGAAAACACAATGTTACAAGAAGGAGACTTGATAGAACAAAACGCTGAGTGTGACTATATTTTAACGATCCGTATAGAAGACATTAACGAATTAGACCAAGGAAAAGATATTCAAACAAGAATTCAATTTTTAGAAACAGATGCATCTTGACAAAGCAAAGATTTTACAAGATAATGATAATAGAGAAAAAATAGAAAAGTTGGTGACCAATAAATGAGAAGAAATGCTATGTATATTGTATTTGCATCGGCCATTATGATACTAATATGTATTATTTATCAAGGAACATATTCTTATTTTTTAGCAAGTGCAGAAAACAATGGAAATGATACAACAACAGGAGGGACCACAGAAGAACTAACAGACTTAATTATTACCGATGGAGTAGATGTAACAAGTAGTAACATCATCCCAGGAGAGTCAGTGACCTCAACATTTACAGTTCAAAACCAAAATGATATCGAAGTTTGTTTTGGACTTGTATGGACGAATGTCACAAATACATTTACAAATACGAGTGACTTAATTGTAACATTACAAAAAAGTGATGGAACCGTATTAATAAGCGATACAGCAAACCAAATATTTCCCACAGCGAATGACGAAGAACTTATTAGCGGTCTAAAAATAAGTGGTGAAACAACCGATACCTATACCATCACCATAACATATAAAAATACCGATCAAAACCAAATCGCAGATATGAATGCCACATTTAGTGGAACCATCACAGGAACTATGACAGAATGTCCAAGAAGTATCACAGACGAGATTATCGCAAATGTTGATACCACAGGGGCATGTCCACCAGTAGACGATGATGGAACTGTAAACGTAACAAGTGCAGAAAGTACAAATGGCTACCTTTGCAGTGCACCAGATGATTATGGAACGAGTTATTATTATAGAGGCAATGTAGATAACAATTATGTGAAGTTTGCAGGATTCTATTGGAGAATCCTAAGAATTAATGGAGATGGATCGATCAGAATGATCTATGCAGGAGACGCTGATGTGATAGACGCATTAGACAACAAAGCAGAAGTTTTAGCAAATGGCTATAATGATGGAGACACAGATTATACCCAAATAGGCACAAGCCGTTATAATTCTTCATGGAATGATAATGCCGGAGTAGGATATATGTATGGAACGACTGGTGCAAGTACATATGAAGAAACACATGCAAATACAACTAACAGTACAATAAAAGGAGTAGTAGATGAGTGGTATAGAGTAAATATAGAAGAAGCAGGATATAGTAGTTATATTAATGATACCTTATTCTGTAATGATCGAAGTTTTGCGTCGAATAACACAGGTACAGGAGCCGGAACAAGCAAAACATATTATAGATGGTACTATAGACCATGGGATGGTATTGGTACACAATATCCAAGACTCACATGTGCCCAGCAAAATGACAGATTTACGGTAGAAGATACCCAAATGGGAAATGGGGCCTTAACATATCCAGTAGGATTATTAACAATAGATGAAGTATATTTAGCAGGAGGAAGTGATTGGCGTGATTCAGGATATTACTTATATACGGGAAACAATTACTGGACTATGTCGCCTAGCTATTTCTATGGCTCTTATGCGTACATGCGTTACGTGCATGCGTCGGGTAATGCGGGTTACAACATCAGCATGATCTACTCGTACGGCGTTCGGCCGGTACTCAATCTGAAGTCTGGTAGTCTGACG
>DVHP01000006.1 GCA_018711945.1 Candidatus Ventrenecus avicola | reverse complement strand
ACTTCTCCCTAGTTTACGTCAATTTTTTATGCGATTGCCTTAAAGTCGGGCTGGGTGTAAAAAAATAGCCAAAAAACTTTGACTATTTCACCATATATTTACAAACTAAAGATGCTATTTCAGTAGGATTTTCTACTGGAAGACCTTCAATCATTCGAGCTTCTGCATATAACACTTTCGCATAATCTTCTAATTCATCTTTATTTTTCTTACCTAATTTCTTTAATGTTTTAGCAATTTCATGATTTTGATTAATTTCAAGAACTTTGTTTGCTTTAATACCATTATTAATTGGCATAGAGTTTAATGCTTTTTCCATTTCTACAGAAACTTCGCCTTTACTACTCAAGCATACTGGATGATCTTTTAGTTTATTTGTAAATCTAATTTCTGATACTTCTGGAATCGCTTCTTTCATAATATCAAAAATGTCTTTCGCGTCTTCATTAGCTTTTTTAAGTTCTTCTTTTTCCTCTTCGGTATCTAAATCCATCTTTTCACCACATACATTGATAAAATCTTTTTCCATATAGTTACGTAATGTCATAAAGACAAATTCATCAACTGGATCAGTACAATAAAGAACTTCATAACCTTTTTCAGTCGCAGCAGATACTTGAGGTAACATCTTTATCTTATCAAGAGTCTCTCCACAAGCATAGTAGATACTCTTTTGATCATTCTTCATTCTACTAACATATTCTTTTAAAGTTGTTGTTTTATCTTCAAAAGAAGAATGATAAATTAATAAATCTTGGAGTTTATCTTTATTCATACCAAAGTCATTATAAATACCATATTTTAATTGTAAACCAAAATCTTTAAAGAATTTTTCATAATCTTCTTTGTTTTCTTCTAACATGGTTTCTAATTCTTTTTTTATTTTACTTTCAATAGAATTAGCAATGGTTTTTAAGATACGATTTTGTTGTAATGTCTCTCTTGAAATATTAAGTGTTAAATCTGGACTATCTACAACACCTTTCACAAAGCTAAAGTAATCAGGTAATAGATCACTACACTTTTCCATAATTAAGACACCATTAGAATAAAGTTGTAATCCTTTTTCATAGTCTTTGGTATAGTAATCATATGGAGCATGAGATGGAATATAAAGTAAAGCATTATATTCAAATGTTCCTTCTGCTTTGACATGAATATGTCTTAATGGTTTTTCATAATCATTAAATTTATCAGAATAGAATGTATCATAATCTTCGTCACTCACTTTTTTCTTATCACGTCTCCAAATTGGCGTTAAAGAGTTAATCACTTCTACTTCTGTAACTGTTTCATATTCGTCTTCATCACTTTCATTTTTCTTTTCTTTTAAATGGGTATGACTTACTTCCATTTTAATAGGATAAGTAATATAATCACTATACTTACGCACTAAAGATTCTATCTCATAAGTTTCTAGATATTTAGAGTAGTTTTCTTCTTCACTATCTTCTTTTATCGTTAAAATAATGTCTGTACCATAGCTATCTTTTTCAGCCTTCTTAATGGTATAGCCATCTACTCCACTAGATTCCCAAAGGTATACTTCGTCACTACCGTATTTACGAGATAATACTTTGACATTCGATGCCACCATAAATGCAGAGTAAAAACCTACACCAAACTGACCAATAATATCAATATTTTTCTTGTGTTCATTATCTTCCTTAAACTCTTCAGAACCAGATTTTGCAATGGTACCTAAGTTTGTTTCAAGTTCAGTCTTGTCCATACCAATACCATTATCTGAAATAGTAAGAGTTCTTTTATCTTTATCAATAGATAAGAATATTTCAAAATCTTTTTTATTTACTTTAATACTCTTATCTGTTAAAGACATATAATGCAGCTTATCAATCGCATCACTTGCATTCGAAATAATTTCTCTTAAAAATATTTCTTTATTTGTATAAATTGAATTAATCATCAAATCCATTAACTTTTTAGATTCTGTTTTAAATTCTTTTTTCATTTCCATCACCTTTCACGTGTATAGTGTAACACCATTTTTTAGCAATGTCAACAATCGAGTGCTAACATTTCCATAAAAAATAAACAGGAAAATTTTTCATCATTTTTCCTTGTAAAGCGAAAATATGTTTGCTATAATGATGGCGGATATATCTGAACGTCAGGTGTCTTTCCCTTTCAATTTTTATACTAATTAAAATAGAAAGGGGTGATGCTTATGCGAAAAAATGAAAAATATTTACATCGTATAATCATCTTACTATTAATAAAGTAAACAATAGGCACCTAATCAACTCACGTTGAATCGGGTGCCTAATCTCATCATAAACGGGATTGCATCTGATCTTCACTTCAGATGTATCCTTTTTTATTTTATGAAGTTTCCTCCATCTGTATACATCATAGCATAAAATAAGTGATTTTACAAGTTGTCCGGTACTATTTTCTTGGCATTTTCTTTAAATACTCACCTCTTAAATACTCACTTGTTAAATGCGTATAAATCTGTGTGGTACTTAATTTTTCGTGGCCTAAAAGTTCTTGAACTGTTCTAATATCTGCCCCATTTTCAAGCATGTGAGTGGCAAAGGTATGACGAAGCGTATGGGCAGAAATATGATGATTTAATGCGACTTCATCCACTCGTTTATAAATAATTTCTTCCGCCGTTCTACGATTCATGGGATTTCCATGTAAATTTAAAAAGAAATAATCTGTTGGCTTTTTCATCAAGGATTCTCGAACACTGAAATAATCGTTCATCGCATCTTTGGCATAATCACCAAAAAAGACAATTCGTTCCTTTTTCCCTTTTCCTAACACTCGAATACTTTGCTCTCCAAAATTGATATCTTTGATTTTTATAGAGACAAGTTCACTAATCCGTAATCCTGTTGCATAAAAAAGTTCAAACAAAGCTCTAGTAATATAATCTTTTGGAGTTTTACATTCTTTAAATTGAAACAACTCACGAATCTCTTCATAATTTAAAACATTGGGTAATTTTCTTTTGATTTTCGGATTTCGTATTGTTTTAAAAATATTATTATCAATAAGTTCTTTTTGTTTTAAAAAATTATAAAAACTTCGAATCGCACTGATATGACGAGAAATAGAAGTGTTAGAATAATGAAGAGCGTCTAAATACTTTAAATATTCCCAAATCTCTTCTTTGGTAATTTTCTTAAAATCAATATGATGTTCTTCTAAATAATTTTGATATTTTACAAGTTCCGTAGCATAGCCATTTACTGTGTTGTCACTATAAGAACGAATATGCTTAATATAATTTAGATATTCCTCTATAAAAGCTGTCATATCATCTCCCCTTTTTAATTTTTACTTTTTGCTAACACTCTTTTGATTGCTTCTTCTTGACCTACTTCAATAGCATCTAAAAAGAATTGATCTTGCAAATCATAAAATTCACATTCTGAATAAAACTTTTTTAAGTAAATAATTCTATGAGTTTTTTCAAATTCCGAACAGAATGAAATTGGTATTTTTATAGAATGAAAAATCGGTTTTTCAATATCAGCATAAATTCGATATTCAGCATCCGGATGATTATATTCTACCTGATAATTTCCCGATCCACCAGGATTATCATATTTTACACTATCAATATACGTGCCTAAACACACAAAAATATAATTTGTGACTTTGATAGAACCCGCATGTGCAGCAAATGCTCTAGCAGCAGAATCTAAACGACTTTCTCGAATTGTCTTCGCAATAGAAGAAGTTGCTAACTCCTCTTTTAATTGTAAATATTCTTGAACGAGTGGATGTTGTTCTAACATTTCTAAGCGTTGAACTCGTCTATAATGTGTTTTATATTCATCTTGAATATTTAAATAATTCCTTTTTATTTTTTCTAGTACTTCCGGTTTCATAGCATACCTTCTTTCCACTTCATTTTAAGTTTTTTTTAGCTTCTTTGCAAGATTTTCATGTTAAATTTCCTATAAAGTCTATAAATTCCAATGAAACTCTGCTACTTTCGTGCTATAATGAAAAAGCGGAGGGTGTGTTATGTTAAGAGCATTACAAATTATTGTCAATAAATTTTTAACGTTTCTCTGTAAATTATTCCATAAAAATGGAACACAATTTCCAGGGGCAATCAGTTATAATATGAACCAAAAAGTTTTAGAAAGAATTAAGTATCCAAAATATGTCATCGGTGTCACTGGTTCTAGCGGTAAGGGAACCACGACAAACTTAATTTACCACATTTTAAAAGATGCCGGCTACGACGTCGTCTATAACGAAACTGGTAGTAATGGAATTCGAGGAATCACTACCCTAATTTTAAATAATTGTAATATTTTCGGAAAATTTAAACACGAAGTCTTACTATTAGAATTAGACGAAAAACATCTTCATCTAGCGTTTGGCAAAAATAAAATGACCCATCTTGTGGTAACGAATATTACAAGAGATCAACCAGCCAGAAATGGTTCGCCGGACTTAATTTATGATGCCATTTTTAACGTGATTGACGAAAAAACCACATTACTATTAAATGCTGATGATCCAGGATTAATGCGAGTAAGTCTAACATTTAAAGGAAATATCATTACATATGGCGTAAACAAAACAAGAGACTCCTATTTAAAAAAAGAATGTTTCAGTGTCGACAATGCTTACTGTCCAAGTTGTCATAAAAAACTAATCTATTCTTATTATCACTATGGTCACATCGGTTCTTATTATTGTCCAAACTGTGATTTTAAAAGAGGAACGCCAAACTTCATTGCTAAAAATGTGGACTTAAAAAAAGGAACCTTTGAGATTAATCAAAACAAAATTCATTTAAATAAAAATTTTCTATTTACGGTCTACGCTACTACGGCAGCCTATGCTCTTACAAAAACCATTGGTGTGAAAGAAAAAAACATATTATATGCTTTAAATAAAGATATCACTCCAAGTAAACGAGGCAAAGAATTAAAGCTCGACAATCGTCCAGTAATGATGTTAGAAAGTAAAAACGAAAACGCTTTAAGTTATTATCAAAGTTTAAAATATATTGCAAATGTCGATGGTGAAAAAACAGTCATACTTGGCTTTGATAACGTTTCTAGAAGATACAAATACAACGATTTATCTTGGCTGTGGGATGTAGAATTCGAACTATTAAATGAAGAATCCATTACCAATATCGTTTTAATTGGCAGATTCAAATGGGATGTTCGTGTACGACTAAAATACGCAAGAATTCCTGATAAAAAAATTATTATGCTAGAAAACATGAATGAGTTTATCGATACCATTTTAAAAGAAACAAAAGGAAATATCTATACCATGGTGTGTTTCGATATGACTGAAATCTTACTTAACAAAATAAAGGAGTATCAAAATGGAAACAATTAAAATTGCACATTTATATTATGATTTAATGAACCTCTATGGAGAACATGGCAACATTCTTGCCATTCGTCATCACTTAGAAGCACATAAAGTCCGTGTGATTATTCATTACTTATCTATAGAAGATGACATAGACTTTTCCAAATATGATATCTTTTATATCGGAAGTGGCAATAAAGAATCATTTTTTCTTACCTTAGAAAATGTTATGAAAAGAAAAAATGAATTTCTAAATGCATTTAAAAAGAAAAAATTCTTTTTTATCACCGGCAATGCCCTAGACTTATTTGGAAAATGTTTTCATACCTTAGATGGTTCAAAATACGAAACACTTGGCTTCTTCTCTTACGAATCCTACGAAACCGACTTTAGAATTGTTGGAGAACAAGTATACGAAATGAACAAATTAGATAAAGAGATAATTGGCTTCCAAAATAGAAATTCGACAATGAAATACGTAAATGATCCCCACCTATTCGATGTAAAAAGTGGTACAGGCTACGTACCAAAATCAATGGCAGAAGGAATTTACAAAAATCATTTTTATGGCACATATTTACTTGGACCGTTATTTATTAGAAACCCTTATTTTACAGAGTATATTGTAATGGATTTATTAAAATCAAAAAAAATATCTTATACACCTTATGAAGACGAATTAGAAATCAAGGCTTATGAAGAATATTTAAAAAACCTACTTCACGAAGAGACATAAAAGACGTTTTAAAATCAAATATTCTAAAGCAAAAGAAAATGGAAATTACTCTCCATTTTTTTCTTTTCTTCTTTCCTCCTTAGAAAAATGACATCCACAGTAATCTTGACGATATAAATTGTGTTCCTTCGATAACTCAATACTTCTCTTATATCCATTTTTCTTTTTAAAATCACTGTATAAATAAGAGACAGAATATTTTTGACTTAAAGATTCCCCTATCCGGTTTAATACTTGAGCATTTTTATAAGGACTCACAGTTAAACTTGTCCCAAAATAATCAAAATGAAGTTCTTGAGCTTTTAAAGCAGTTACTTCTAAGCGATTTTGATAGCACTTAATACATCTTGCTCCACCTTCAGGCGCGTTTTCTAAACCTTTCGACAACTCTACAAATCCTTTATGATCGTAATCACAATCTAAAAACTGAATAGAATAAAGTGTATTTACTTCCTTTAAGTAACGCTTTTGTTCTTCTTTTCGTTTCACATATTCTTCTTCTGGCTCGATATTCGGATTATAATAAAAAACAGTAATTTGAAAATACTTGGAAAGACGCTCAATAACAGCAGAAGAACAAGGAGCACAGCAAGTATGCAAAAGAAGAGTTGGAACGATTCCTAACTCTTGATTTTTTTCAATGATTTCTTGCATCAATTTATCATAATTTTTCTTTTCCATAAATATCACTAGACCATATTATAGTCATATTCTAGACATTTTGCAAGGAATTTGAATCCGTAGTTTTGTCCAACAATTTCTGAATTGTTTCCGCTTTTTGAGTATTTTTTTGCAAAAGTTTCGCTAGAAATTCTTGAGATCTCTTAGAACTTAAAGTCATGTATCCAGATTCGCGATACAAGTCTTCGATAATGACTTTATTAGAATGATACAATGCTTGATATAATTTTTTCTTATTTGGATCTTCTTCTTTTTCTTTCAACACTCTTAAAATTGCAACTTCCTTGATTTTATTTTGAATGACTTTTTCTAAAGCCTTAATTACTTCCTCTTTTTTCTCTTGCTCTTTCGGGTATTCTCTTGGCATCATTGTAATTGCATGCGCAGGACAAGCCCTCATACATGCCCCACAGCCAATACAGGCATCCTTATCAATTTGCCCCGTCTCATTATCTGTAGCTCCCGTTGGACAAACAAATAAACAAAGACAATCTTTTGAACACAATTTCAAATCACGATGCGCATAACCTTTTGCCATTTCTATGCCACCTCCAATATTTTAAAACTTGGTACTTTACAAATAGGACAAACTTTTGGAGGCTCCTCCCCAATATAGATAAACCCACAAATATCACATACCCAAATAGAAGTATCTTTAATGTAATCCAGTCCCTTTTCTTGATAAGTTTTAAGTAAAACATTTAATAAATTTGTACTCTTAGTAGCCCAAGTAAGTACTCTTTTTGCTCCCCTATCTTGTATGTTTTCTGCAACAGTCATAGCACTCTCTAATAAAGAAATATCCTCTTGGATAGAAGAAATCACAGTATCAAAAGAACCTGTTATTTTCTCTGATTTTTCCATAAAATAATCAGCTAGTTCTTGGAGAAATGCTTGCGCTTCTTCCTGATATTGTTTTTCACAGGCTTTGGCAAGGTTAGAACAAATAAAACTTTTTTCATACAAATCCAATTCTCTTAAATGTTCTTCTTCCTCTGGTTCTACAGGAGATACTTCTTCTGTTTCTTCAGTTTTAGCAGTCGAACTCTCATCCTCTATAAGTTCAAACATGCTTTTTGGCGCGCCACACCATGGGCAAGTCCAATCATCTGGTAAATCTTCAAATTTCACATCTTCCTTGGCATCATCATAAATATAGCCACATATTTTACAGCGATATTTTTTCATCAATCACTCCTTCTTTCTAAATCAAATCAACTTGTAAATTCACTAAAAGATATTTTATCACTAGAAGAATCTAAATAAAGAGTTCCACTTTTTCCTTCTAAGGAAGCATAAATCTCGATATAATTATTGAGTTTACTTAAATTAATAAGATTCACATAAACATGATTTCCATCACTCATTCGAAGAAAAAATCTTGTATCATCAATCGTGACATCATTACTAGTCCACGGTTGATACTCTATTTCACTAATTAAAGATAGCACATTCGTATCGATTTCCCCTAACTCTTCAATAAACCTAGCATAATAAGTATCTGGTACGTAATTAATAAGAGTTGGAACCCCATATAAATTCTCACTTTCAATTTCCTTTTTATTTGCCAAAACCAATTTATTGTTGTTGCGATTATAAAAAAGTGGTTTTGCTTCCGTTACATCTATTCTAAGTGTCCCTAAAATACTTTTATGAATATTCACCGAATCAATGAGTGAGATAGACTGCAACCTTTCCTTAATGTCCTTTGTACTTTCTCGAAACAAATAAGGATAATTCTTAAACCCAGAAGTCACAATAATTTCATTATCACTCACTAAAGTATTTCCTGTAATAATAATTCTCGAAGTTTTAATTTGAAAAAGAAAGAAAATCATAAGACCAACAAAAAAAAGAAGAACAAAGATTTTAAAAAATACTTTCCATTTAAAATGTCTTTTTATTACTTTCTTCTTCTTTCTCATTTTCCTCACCAATCTTTATATTCTTGTTCAAGGACTAAATCCACATTATATTTTTCTTTTACCTTTCTCTTACTATATTCTATCAAATCTCGAATATTTTTTCCAGTAGCAGACCCAACGTTTACAATGAAGTTCGCATGCTTTTCACTGATCATAGCGTCTCCAATACGATATCCTTTGAGTCCAACGCCATCAATAAGCATCCAACTAGGCATGTCAACCGACGGATTTCGAAAAACACTTCCGGCACTAGGTAATTCGAGTGGTTGAGTAGAAACTCTTCGCTCACGACGACTTTGAATTTTCTCTAATGCATCCTCACGAATTCCGTATTCTAAAGAAAGAGTAGCTGACAAAATAATGTTCTCGGGATGCTCTTTAAAATAAGAAGTCCGGTATCCATAGGAAATACTCTTTTTCGGTAAGGTCTTTATTTCGCTTTTCTCATTTAAAAAAGTAACCTCTTTTAAACAATCAAACGTACTGATTTTATAAGCTTCAGCATTTCCAAAAATACACCCTCCAATAGTCCCAGGAATTCCACTAGCCCATTCTAAACCGACTAAGCCATGATCAAGGATTTGTAAAGCCAAAGAATTTATCATCACACCAGCGGTCACATATACTTCATTATCATGATACGTAATAGTATTTAACGCATCTAACTTTACAATTACCCCATCATACATCGTATCAGAGAATACGACATTAGACCCATTTCCAATGACAAAAAAGGGAATGTTTTGTTCCTTGGCATATTCTAAAAATTCTTGCAACTCTTTTACACTCGTCGGATGAAGCATATACCGAGTATTAGTATCAATACGATAAGTATTATATTTTTTTAAATTCACATTTTCTTCTAAAATTCCAAAATCACTTAACTTCTTCATGCTATCATATCCTTAATTGCTTGATAAATAATATAGGCACTATCACGCGTATCTAAAGCATGCATCGCACTTTTTAACTTCATTCTAGTCGTTGCATCATGAAGCAAAAACTCAATTTTTTCATCCAATAACTGAGTAGTAATATCTTTTTCTTCCATTAAAACAATACAATTTCTATCACTTAAATCTTTTGCATTGTAATATTGATGATTATTTGCCACATTCGGACTCGGTATAATAATTGACGGCACTTCTAACGCCATTAACTCACTTAGGCTTCCTGCCCCAGCCCGACTAATGGCCAAATCACTAATTTTTAAAAGTCCTGGAAGCTCTTCCATAAAAGGAAACACTTTGACATTGTTAGGAGCCTTAAAATCTTTCATAAACCCATCGTAATATCCTTTACCAGTAATATAACAAATCTCGTAATCATGAGGTTCCATTAAAAACTCTTTCATTTTATCATTTAAAGAGCCACTACCTAAAGACCCAGCTACCACCGTTAATAATTTTTTACCTTTCGTAAGTCCCAATTCTGTTTTTTCTTTTTTAGGAACACTTAAGGCACTTGCCCCACATGGGTGCCCTGTATAAAGAATACGTCCTTTTGTTTTAAAATACTTTTTACTACTTTCAAAAGATACACCAATCAAATCGGCATATTTTCCAATCATTTTATTACTTTTTCCAGGAATACTATTTTGTTCATGAATAAACGTTTTAATATGTAATTTATGGGCCACTTTTAAAACAGGATACGTCACATATCCACCTACTCCAATCACAACATCTGGCTTAAATTCTTTCATGATTTTTTCACATTGCTTGATAGCTCGACAAATGCATCCAACATTTTGAATATCTCGTTTAATATCTTTTGTAAACCCGTAAATCTCAATAGCCTCATAACGAATTCCTTTTTGTGGAATAATATCTTTTTCCATGCGATTATGCGTTCCAATATACAAAACTTCTAAGTCTTTTTCATGTTTTTTAAATTCTTCAATAATTGCCAAAGCAGGATTAATATGTCCCATAGTCCCCCCGGCAGATACAATCATTTTCATCTCATCACGCTTCCTTCATCTTCTTGTTTTCTTTATTATACTATATTTTACCCTATTCTTTTATAGAACCAGTGTCAAACAATGTAAATCAAATACTTCTAAAAAAAGAAGTTTTATTCTAAAGTGAAAAATTACGAATAAAATGTAATGGTGAGTATATGAAACACTTTGACCGACTCTTATTTCTTATTGTCATCATAATTGGAGTTTTTGGAATCGTTATGATTTATTCTGCCAGTGCTATCTGGGCCGAATATAAGTTTCAAGACCCTTTTAAATTCGTCAAAAGTCAAAGTTTGTTTTTTTTAATAGGAATTATCATGTGCCTCGTTGTTAGTAGAATTCCTCCTGATTTTTGGAAGAAATATGCAAATAAAATCATCTTAGCTTGTTTCATCCTTCTTGTTTTAGTTTTAATCCCAGGAATTGGTACTGTTCGTAATGGTTCACGTAGTTGGTTTGGAATTGGTGGACTCGGTATTCAACCAAGCGAATTTGCAAAAATTGGTCTCATTATTTTTGTTTCCAAATATTTAAGTCAAAACCAAAAAGAATTAAGAGATATAAAAAAAGGCGTATTGCCCATTTTACTTGTCATTGGAGTATTTTTCTTACTAATTATGTTAGAACCAGATTTTGGAACCGCGATGGTAATTGTCTTAACTTTAGTAAGTCTTATTTTTATCAGTGGCGTAAAAGTTTCCTTCTTTATAAAAATTGGCTTAGTCGGTCTTATGGGAATTGTTGCTTTGATTATCGTAGCCCCCTACCGCATGGCAAGAATCATCTCTTTTCTAAATCCTTGGAGCGATCCCTTAGGCAGTGGATTTCAAATCATCCAATCCTTGTATGCCATTGGTCCCGGAGGATTACTGGGCCAAGGATTTTTAAATTCCCATCAAAAACACTTCTACCTTCCGGAACCTCAAACTGACTTTATTTTTTCTATTATCAGTGAAGAGTTTGGATTCTTAGGAGTATTAATTGTTGTCTCTTTCTTCTTCTTTTTGTTTTATCGTTCCGTCAAAATTTCTTTAAAAAGCAATGACCTATTTCAAAAATTCCTAGCATTCGGTCTATCCATTGGTATCCTAATTCAAGCAACATTAAATCTCTGTGTAGTAATTGGTCTAATCCCCGTGACTGGAGTCACCCTTCCCTTTTTTAGTTATGGTGGCAGTAGCCTTTTAGTTACCATGATTAGTATTGGTATCATTTTAAGTATCAGTCGAAAACAAAACTAAATAGACCGATAGATTCCTAGCGCAGTAGAAGCTTTTTTACATAACGCTAAGGCATCAGGTCTTGCATATGCTGTTAGATCATCATTCATATATTGAATATTTCCTAATAATTCTACCTGTTCAGTTGTATAAGAAGGCGCGGTTAATAAATAACTTGCCAAAGCATCAATCGTATGACCTACTTCTTCTTTTAGTCTTTCATCTAAGGATCTTCCTGTATAATATTTTACTAGTCTTGATAATACTTTTTGATAACGTTTCCAACCATCTATAGCGATTTGATTCGCTGTTTCCAAAGTTTTACAATCAAACTCACTTCCGTTTTTAAAAGGAATCAGCATAATTCCACCTGTTGGACGATTTTCAAAAGAATAGGGACACCCGTCTTTCGTGAGTAAAGAGCATCTTGTTTTTTCAGAAAACAAGTCAACAACTCCTCTTCCCTCATTACGAACACGAATCATCAAAATAGGACTCACACAATAACGATGATTGGCATAGCTAACCTCTAAAGTAGAAACAATACTTTTATCGCCCTTATTTAATTCAGTTTTAAGTCCATTTAAAGACAAATCTTCAAAATCTTCCACATAGTAAGAACAGCCACACTTCTTGCAACAACGTCCCTTGCATTCTTGACAACACTCATTTTCAAAAATACTTTTATCTTCAAAATTATGATAAAACTCCATTACTTCCTTATTCTCTAAATATTCCTTGCTAGGAAAATGATTTTTTAGCATGATATCCACCTCTTCAAAACAAGAAATATTTTATCAAAAAAACAAATAAACCACAATAAAAAAAAGCCGAAGCTTTCAATTTTTCTTTTATAACCAAACACCATATGTAATCGCGGCCATCGCAAGTAAAAGACCAGCGACATAAAATACTTTTACTATATCTTGCTCACTCCAACCAAGTTGTTCAAAGTGATGATGAAGTGGAGCCATTTTAAATATCTTTTTATTAAACTTTCGAATCGCTATAATCTGAATCATACTAGAAAGTGTTTCAACAACAAAGACACCTCCAATTAAAGCAAGGGATAATTCATGTCTAGTAATAATTGCAATAGATGCCATCGCACCACCAAGTGCCAGACTACCTAAATCTCCCATAAATACCTTCGCGGGATGACTATTAAAGAGTAAAAATCCAAGGAGTGCTCCAACAAGTACAAAACAGAAAATAGCTACTTCTTGATATCCTTCCATCCACGTCGCGTTCCATGAAAGAATTCCAAACGCAAAATAGGCAATAACACAAAGGCCTCCACATAATCCATCTAACCCATCTGTAATATTTACCGCATTAGAAGAGCCTACTAACAAAAATAAAATAAATAAACCAAATGCCCATCCAAGTGGAAGTACAATATTTAAAGAAGTAATTTCTACAACTGGTTCTCCACCGTTTTTCATAAAAATATAGAAAAACACTACAGCAATAACCATTTGCAGCAAAAACTTCGTCGAAATTCTTAAGCCCTCGTTATTATGATACCTTACCTTTAACCAATCATCAATGAATCCAAGTAACGCATATGCCAAAAAAACAAAGACAACGATAATTAAATTATGATTTAGTGTAATAGACCCTCTTAAATAAAGTAAAAACAATGTAATCAGGACTGGTAAAATAAAGATAATTCCTCCCATTGTAGGAGTTCCTTCTTTTTTTAAGTGACGTTCACCAACCATATCACTGACGTGTTGTCTAAAATTCACTTTTTTTAATAGGGGAATAAA
>DVHP01000094.1 GCA_018711945.1 Candidatus Ventrenecus avicola | reverse complement strand
GGATAAAGTCGAAACTGATAAGCTTTTGTAATTTTCATATGTTGTATCACCTCTCTTTTGATTAACAAGATTATACAATACGAACACATGTTTGTCAACAGTGAATCGTGGGGTATTGTATTACTTTCCTGTTATATAAAAAATCACATGGTCCAAAAGAATATTTTTTTGACTGTTCAATTGCATATTCCCGAATAAACTCACGAATAGAACGACCGTTACCTTCACGAAAGGAATGAATCGCCAAAAGCTCTACATAATAACGTGCTAAATGACATGCAAATTCATATTTAGAAGAAATAGTTTGACTATCTTGATGCATCAATAATAATTCCTCATCAATTTTCTGAGAAATCAACTGATAATCAGCAAAACTATAATGATTTTTCTCAATATTCACTATTCGATATTTTCCTGCAAAAGGATAAACATCCTGAAATAAATAATAATGAATATTTTTTAAATGCTCAGCATCAAAGTTACCTTCAATTGGATTTTCAATAAGTTCTACTTGCCTAGCAAAAGTAAGCCCTATTTCGTTTTCCCGAAGTAAGGAAGCATCCATAATTCCTAAATTATTTTTTAAAACCTTAGTTCCTGGATAAAAATAATCTTCCCAATTATCTTGAGTTTTTTCCATATAACGTTCTCCTTAATTGCATATCTTTTGAATCCGGTTTAGTTTGTATTTTATCTAAAACTTGAATAATTGACTGTGGGGTAACAACCAATTTATCAATAGAAAAAGTTGCTACTGCTTCCCGAATGGCCTTTATCTTTTTCTCCTGTTCATACATACTACTACCACCCCATATCTAAATTATATGGAAAAATTGTGAGTTTTGCAACGAAAACTCACTTTCTCATTTCATGATAGTAATAATAATCATTAATCTCCCGTGCCACTTCTTCTAATTCGTCATATTCTTCATCTAAGGCAATATCTGATAAATAATAAAGAAGTTCTCTGACATCTTTCATATCTTGAATCGGAATCGAAAAACGATTTAACACATCAATTTGATATTTTGTTAAATAAAGATGATCATTTACTTTTTCTAATGTTTCTTTTTCAGTGGTTTCACGCATGATTTTCTCTAATTCTTCTTCCATCAAAATCACTTCCTACATATTTATCATATCATAAAAAGAAAAGAAAAAGCCTATAATAGTAATAGAAAGGAATACTCATGAAAGAAAAAATTATAAAAAGCCTTCAGTTATTCACTCCATTAATATTAGGAGGTCTCATTGGCTTCATTATAAATTCCAGCATGGATTATACTTCTTTAAACCAACCTCCATTATCTCCTCCAGGTATCATTTTCCCAATTGTATGGTCTATTCTTTATTTATTAATGGGAATCAGTTACTTTTTATACCGTAAAGAATATGAGAAAAACTATCTATATTACCTTCAACTAGGTGTAAACCTCGTCTGGCCAGTTCTCTTCTTTACCTTAAAATTAAGATTCTTCTCTATTATTTGGATTCTCATATTAGTCTACCTAATCCACCGTCTCATCGTAGAATGGAAAGATAAAAAAAGGATATCAGCCTATTTACTAATACCTTATTTAATCTGGACTATATTTGCAACTTACCTAAACATTGGTGTTTTCCTATTAAATTAATCTTGATTTTCATAAGCAAGTAAAGAACGAATATCTTTTTCTGTAAGTTGTTTTAGATACGATGAATCATCTAATTCAGATTCTAATATTTTATCACTTAGAATCTTTTTCTTTTGTTGTAAATCCAAAATCTTCTCTTCAATTGTTCCCTTACAAATCAGTTTAATCACTTCAACCGTTTTAGTCTGTCCAATTCGGTGCGTTCGATCAGTTGCTTGATTTTCAGCTTGAGGGTTCCACCATAAATCTAGGTGAATGACCACATCAGCACTTGTTAAATTAAGTCCCGTTCCTCCACTCTTTAACATAATCAAAAACACATTAGTAGTATCTTTATTAAACGCATCAACAAGCATCTGCCTTTTCTTACTTGGAACATCACCATCAATCGTATAATTAGAAATACCCTCTTCATCTAAAGCATCTTTGACAATGTACAAAGCAGTTTTAAAACTAGTAAACAACAATATCTTATGCCCATTTGAAACTACTTCTTTAATCACTTTAATTAAATTTTCAACCTTACTGCTACCTCCATGATACTCTGAAAACAAAATAGCAGGATCAATACAAACTTGACGAAGACGAGTCAAAAGTCTTAAAATAAGCATTTTATTTTTTGTAAAACCACCTTGTTTGATCATTTGATCCATCTGCTCATTCACATATTTTACCTCAGCAGCATAAATCTTTTTCTGTTCATCATTCAAATCAATATAGATGTTATTTTCAATCTTTTCTGGCAAATCCTTAACAACGTCACTTTTCTTTCTTCTTAAGATAAAAGGTTTTACTTGCATTCTTAAACGATCTAACAATTGATTGGTTTCCTCATCAAATTCTTTCACTTTATACTTCTTTTGAAATTTCACTAAAGACGATAAAAATCCCGGCATAATAAAATCAAAAATACTCCATAACTCTACAATTGAGTTTTCAATCGGCGTTCCAGTAAGCGCCATCTTCGTTTCAGCAAGGATACTTTTTACTACTTTAGTAAGCCCAGTCGTCGGATTTTTTATATTTTGAGCTTCATCAATCACAAACACTTTAAAATTCATTGCTTGATAGAAGTCCGCGTCCTCCCTTAAAAGTCCATAAGAAGTAATATAAACACTTCCCTGGTAATCATCTAATAACCGTCTTCTAGCATCTCGTACTCCTGAAAACACTTCATGAGAAATATCAGGTGCAAACTTTTGAAATTCATTTTCCCAGTTATAAACAAGAGAAGTAGGACAAACAATTAAGAACTTGGCATCTTTATCTTCTTCTAATAACTTTTTAAAGAAAATGATCGTTTGAATAGATTTTCCAAGCCCCATTTCATCCGCTAAAATACCACCAAAACCACATTTACAAATAGTATACAGCCACCGAACTCCATCAACTTGATAATCTCTTAAAACATCTAATTCTTCTTTCGAAAAAGAAAGTTCTACATTTTGATATTCTTCAAATTGCTTGATAAACTGTTGAAACATCGAATCAGTCTTAATAATTCCATATTTTTTTTGTTTCAAAGAATCTAAATACAACGCCCGATATTTAGGAAGTACTCCACTTCCCTCTTTCATATCACTTAAAGATAGTTCTAAGTCTTCCGATAAATCATGAAGTTCCTTTAAAGACTCTTCTTCCAAAGACAAAATATCACCACTTTTTAACCGATAATACTTCTTTTTTTGATTTAACGAATTCATTATCTTATCAATTTCATCACTAGAAATAGCCCCTAAATCAAAGTCATAATGTAAAATATGATCCTGACCAATATGAAATGTAGTGGTAACAGTATTTTTCTTTAAAATATGAGTGTCTTTTAACTTCTCCGATGTAAACACAGAATACTTTTCACTAATCTCATCTAAGCCCCCATCCATAAACTCACAAACCAAATCAAAATCATCCAATAAAAAGAAATGACTCATTTTATGAAATCCATAAATATATAATTCATTGACTGCTTCTTCTTCATAATCAACATCTCTTACTAAATCAGGCACTTCATCAAAGTAAGAGATCTCTTTATTTTTATATTGAAATTTAGGAACACACGTAATATCATCTTCATTTAAATCAAAATAGAAAGAAACTTCTGGTTTCGTATCAATAATCACATCTTTTGTACTTTCATCTAAAACCAAATGATCTTTTAAAGTTCGAATCACTGTTTTTTGAAGTTCTGAAAATTGACTTTCAGGAAAAATTAATTCTTGTAAATCACTTTCCATGCATTCTCTTAAAAATAATTGCTGTTGAGGATTTAAACGATAAATTTTTTGTTGATAAAGAACATATTCTAAATCACTAGTCAAGGGAAATACATCTCCAAGATCATCCGGAAAAATCATTTTATATTTACTATCTTTTTTAGAAAAATTTACTTGAACAGGAAAATCTTGAATAAGAGGCATAAAAGCTTCAGAAGAAGCTGATGTAATACCATCAGGATAAATATGAAATAAATCTTTGATATTTCGTTCGTTTAAATAAGCAGTATTTCCATTAATTCTAGAATACTTTCTTATTTGATCAATCAAATCCAACAATCTTAAACTTTGTTCACTAAAATAATGTTCATCTGGATCAAAAGTAAAACTCGAACCAAAAGTAAAAGGTTCATGATATTGATAAGCTGACATAAATCCAGAATATTTTCCTAAAAAAGAATACTTTTTACCAATTCCAATTTTAACTTTTAAAGAAACATAATTACGATAATAACCATCTTCAATAGCTAACATTGGCACTAAAAAGACTTCTTGTTTCTTTTGATAACTTTTCTTTAATTGATCATTAATTTTTTTCAAAATATACTGTGATTTATACTCAATATCTTGTTCATTTAAAAAAGAAAATAATTTATCAGAATATAAAATACAACAAGCAGCAACATGTTTACAAGAGTCAGCTATTTCAAACTGTGGACATGTACAATAAGTAGATTCTATCTTATTTTGACACATTTCAACTTGAACCATATATTTACGATAACTTGACTCTGACTCTACCAAAAATTGATGACGTTTATTTTTGTCAACCTTAGTAACGCCAATATATTGAATATAATCTTCATCATATTGACTTCCTTTTTGGTAATCACTTTTTTTAACGTGTTTTAAAATCTCTTCAGTAATAGAGTTAATCATTTAAAAACCTCCTAAAACAAGAACTATTATAATATACATACATTCGTATTGCAAGAAAGAAAACTTTTAAAAACAAATTCTAAATTTCATGATATAATACTAATAATAGGAGGCATAGCATGGAAAAGATAAATTATGTGAAACGATTAAAAGAAATTATCACGGCCATCAAAAAATATCATCTATTAACACATATGTCTCCAGAAAACTTACGGTATGCCTTTGAAAGCCTAGGACCAACATTTATTAAACTGGGACAAATCATGGCCGACCGCGAAGACATGCTAAGTGAAGATTATTGTAACGAACTAAGAAAACTTCGTAGCCAAGTAGCGCCTATGCCAAGCCATGTAGTAAAAACAATTTTAAAAAAAGAACTAAAACTAAAATACTATGACTTTACTTATATTAGCCAAAATCCAATCGGCTCTGCATCCATAGCCCAAGTCCATAAAGCAAGACTAGATAACCAATCCGTAGTCATTAAAATCGAACGAGAAAACATTGAAGACTTAATGGAAATAGACATTTACTTATTAAAGAAAATTATCAAATCTCTTCCTCTTCAAAAAATAAAAAACTTAAATATAGACATCAATGCATTTTTAGATGAATTACTTGCCAGTGCCAAAAAAGAAATGAACTTTCATGAAGAAGAAAAAAACATGTTAGAGTTTCAAGAATATAATAAAGATGTCCCATATATAAGAATTCCCAAAGTTGTTCAAAAATACACAACTCATCATCTAATCGTCATGGAATATATGGATGGCGTAAAAATAAATGATGTTACTGCCCTAAAATATTTAGGCTATGATCCTCATGACATTGCCATGAAGTTATCCCAAAACTATATCAAACAAGCTTTAGATGATGGATTTTATCATGCAGATCCTCATCCAGACAACTTAAAAGTATTAAATAACCAAATTGTCTACTTAGACTTTGGAATGATGGGTAGACTTAATGCTGCAAATAAAAAAATCATGAAAGATTGTATGATGAATATCATTTTAAGAGATTATGAAAATTTAACACATAATATCCTACTATTTGGTACTACGAGTCCAGTGAATGAACGGGTTCTAGAAACAGATTTACAAAAACTATTAGATACATATCTAACAACAGGTCTAGGCGATATCGATTTAAAAGAGTTTGCTCCTTCTCTAATTTCCATCATTCAAAAACATCATATAAAAATACCCAAAGATATCACCCTACTCATGCGAGGAATTATCGTATTAGAAGGCGTATTAGAAGACATAGCTCCAGAAATGAATCTACTAGACGCTTTAAAAAGCGAATGGCAATTAAGTTCTATATTCTCTAAAGAAAACATAGAAAAATACATTCTTTCTTTTATCAAAAACACTCGTGATTTAAAAAACATTCCAGAAGAAATACTTACCATGTGTAAAACCATTAATAATGGAGCGTTAGAACTAAAAATAAAAGAAAGTAATCCATACAAAATGGAAAAAAACAATCGATTAAATCTATTAGTATGTACTTTAATAGATATTGCTCTTATCATAGCTTGTGCAATAAGTAGCCTAGGAACTTCAGAATTTTCTAAAACATTAAGTATTCTTTTCCTAGTTTGTTTTATCATCAATACAATATACATTGTTATAAAAGCTAAAAAATAGTGATTTGTTTTTCTAATCACTATTTTTATTTACATATCCAATTTACATTACACTATGTTTAGATTGAACTAGAGAATTTTCAAGCATTAATGCCAGAAATCAAAAAAATTTTAACTACAAAAAAAAATAAGTCCGAAAACTTATTTTTTAAGTATGTTCTATAATATCTCTCACATACTCTTCAATAAACTTTAATTGATTTTCTTGATAACCGGCTTTATGACTTTCTAAAATACACTGTTTCACTTCTTGAAACTCTTTACTTGTCACATGTTCCAGTTTACGAAGACGTTTTTGACTAATGTCTTTCACTGGATGAGTCATCAAATAATTTTTTTTCTCATATCCAAAAAAGATAATATTGCTTCTTTTCTTCTTTAACTTCTCAGCGATCAATAACCCTTCCGGATCAAAATCACCATTATAATAAATTGTTGTATCATCACTGATTTTCTCTATTAACTTATAAAAAGAAAGATTTAAATTACCAGAAGTAATAATCACAGAAGCAGAAAGATTCAAACTTTTCAAATGATTTAAAATAGATGGATTTTCAAAAACAAAAATACAATTTTTATACCCATGTACTTCATTTAACTGCTCTATATTTTCCATATTTAAGTTCATTGTTTTAAAAGGAATATCAAAAGAATAGACCAAATTATGAACAATTACAAAATTACTTAAAGGATCTGTATACACATTAATTTCTTCCAATAAATGAATCTTCTCTTCCACAGTTTTAGGTACTTCTTCCTCTAAAACATGAGCTAGTAAACGATAAAATAAATTTCCTTCACTACTATTCAAATCCAAATAATGTGGATTTCCAGTAAGTGAGGCATAAATAGGTAAAAAAGTAATTTCGTTTGGAATATGAGTCAATAACCTATCAATATTTAAAAGTTCTTTTTCACATTGTTTTTTACTTTTGGAATACTTTCTTTTTATCAAATTCATTGTTTGTGTCTTCGAAGTAAGTTGCTCAGCTAAAAATATTTGCAATGGACGATACTGGAATTTTGCAAGTGTATCTGCAAGAAAAGAATAATAAGCTTCTAATTTCTTAGTTCTTTTCTCCCTATTAGTTTCAAGAGTAAAACCATCATAAACACAACTAAAATAAATAAGAAAATCAAAATCAGAAAATCGTCCTTTTCCTAAGATTTTCAAAAATTCTTTCACAGAAATAGTATAGTCTTGACCAACATAAAATTTTCTGGCAAAAAAACTAGTAAATGTTTGAGCTTCCACTTCAGAAATATTTGGTATGCGAACCAAACCAACTACTTTACCAGAACGCTGATACTTTTCTAAACATACATCAAAAAAGCGAGAGAAGCCTTCTTTATTTTGAAAATAATCTACGTAAGTCATATTAATTTAAGACCTCTCTTACCAGTCCATTCCAACGATATCTTCTAATGGCTACACTTGAAGCATCTCGTGCTTTAATCAGTTCACAAATAGAAATTTCTTTAATTTCTTTATAATCACACCATAAAGCTTGACTAGTTAAAATATAATCTAAATCAAAACTGTCTAATAAGGCGAACATCTCCTCAATATTTTTTTCATCGACTCCCGCGAATGCTTCGTCCAATGCAATAAGCCTTGGAGCACTACTACTTGCACTATCAAGCTTTGCATAAACACTAGCAAATAACGGAACATACATTGTCTTGGCTTTTTCACCACCGCTAAATACCGAGAATATTTTATCAGTTAATTCTTTTTTCTCGCTTTCGTTTTTTCGGTAATATAATTTAAATTGGAACCAATTCCGATAATCTAAAATTCCAAAAATCATATCAAAATAAGAGTCGTGACTTTCATCCATAAATTCTTCAGCTCTCTTAATCTTGCTACGAAAGTGTTTCACTAAACGATCAGTATCACTAGGGTTTGCCTGTCCTTCATCAAGCATAAAAATATCAACCAATTCTTTTGTGTTCATTTCTTCTAACGTTTCTTGACTCTTTGGTCGCCATTCCAAATAGAAAGATAACGCACTATCTTTTTGCTTTAAAGCCATAATTTGATTAATATTTTTAACCCATTCTTTCGCATCAATAATTTTTTCTTTAATTTTACCGCCAATCGTTCTTAACAAAATATCCTCAAATAAATGACGATCTTGTTCATCCAAATAAATCTGATCCGCTTCATAACTTTCTTTTAAAGCATCCTGTAATGCAAATAAATTCAATTTTTTACCCTGATAACTAGTCACAATATCTTGTCTTTTTGCTTTTTGATAAATTTCTCTTACCGTATCACTATCAAGTCCTTTTTGCACATAAGAATCGATAAGAGTCTCTCTTTCATCAAATAATGGAACGTCACTAATCGCATAATCAAGTAAATCTTGACGATATTCATTATAAGCACGATAGTAATTTGCCGTTGCTGTACTAATATCGCGGTTTTGATTTTTAAATTCTCGTAAAATTGCATTTGCAACGTCTTCCGTTGCTTCCTCATTTTTTACATAACCTAACCCCAATTCTTCTTTAAAAATTGCAAAATAAATTTCTTCGTAAAGAGTTAGCTGTTGTAAATTCTTTTGTTTTTCATCAAAATCTGTTTGCTCTTGAGCAATTGTTTGTTCAAGACCACCAATTCTTTTTAATAAGTCACCTTTTTTGTCAGAATAATCATCAATAATTTTTACTAAAGCATTCAGCTTATTACTCAATTCTTGATATTCCCTCGTATTTAATAAAGCACTGATAGAATCAAACTCTATACCACATTTTTTCTTTTGCTCTACATAATCAAGCAAAATACCATAGGTATTATCATAACTGTGTGTAATGTCCTCTTCTCTTGCTTTTTGGGTATCAAGCACTTCTTTTTTCGAACGTATTTTATCCATTACAAGTTCTAACGATTGCACTGCTTCCTTTAATTTTCCTATATTTTCTTTGACAGTACGATAAATATCAAGCCTTAAAGGATAGACACCTCGATAACCTTCTAACTCCAAAAGAATCATTTCAATCTGTTTTTGAAATTCTCGAATTTTTTCTTCCACTTGATTTTGTTTCTCATGTAAAAATTGTCGCTCTAATTCATTCTTTAAAATTTGTTCTGCTACATTTTCTAAGTCACGATTATCTGGAAATTTATTATGTTCTTCTATCAACCCTGCGATATTTTGCTCTAAAGTTTTAATTCCCTGTTCCACAGCATTTGACTCTTCCATCCATCCTCTAACAACTTCTTCTTGAGCACGCACATCCTCTTCATGACGTTTTTTTCGCAAGAGTTCTCCAATAAATTTACTTTCATATTGCTGTGCTGTTTGTCCTTTAAAGAAATCAAATTGAAATGACGTTTCGTTAATCCATAAAGAGTCTTTATCACTAATACTAATAGACTCTAAAATTTGTTTAATATACTCTTCATCAAATATGTCATTCAATGATGGTTTCAAATACTTCGTTAAATTTTCTTTTTTCTTAGAACTTGGAACAAGATAAGAAATATTTTTGTTTTTTAACTTGGAAATATCCTTTGTTTTTAAAATTTTTGCATT
>DVHP01000093.1 GCA_018711945.1 Candidatus Ventrenecus avicola | reverse complement strand
CTTTGTTATGTTCTTTTTCTTCTTCAGTAAGTTCATGATACTTACTCTTTTTATATGGAATTATTGCATTATCAAGTTCTTTTTGAATGCCTTGATAACCACTATCAAATTTACCACCAATACCTAGTTCATTTAAATCATCTATAATATCCCTATCTTTAATCATTTGATAATCATGAACTTTTCCTCTTTCATTATGTACATTAATAATCCTTGTTGTATTTTCGTCTATTATAATTTGATTTTTAGTTGTATGTCTTTTTTTCTTCCCAGAATAGTTTTCTTCTTGGTTAATCTGAGGTCTTTCAATACCTTGTTCTTCAACATCCCCTATAATATATTTAACTTCATATCCTTCTTGTTCTAATTTGGCTATTTCACTTTTTATATCTTCTAGACAAAATAATGGATGTTCTGATAATGTATTTTCTACCCATTTAATACTATCGCAAACTGTTGATGGAGAAAGATCATAATCTAATCCCATTTGTCTCATTGCTCTGTATTCTCTCCAATAGGTTAAAGCAAGTACTAGTTTACATCCTGGACCAATTCCTTTAAAACTACCTTTTTCATGTATTTGATTGTACTTTTCTTTTAGTATTTCTAACATTTTAAAAAATACTTCTCTTTTTACACCAGTATGTAGTTTAAATTTTTTATCATCCTCAATTTGTAACCATTTTTCTAATTTTATTTGGATTCCTTTTTTTTAACATGTTTATCAGTTGTTGAATTTATCTTTTAAACATTCTTCAATGATTTCCTTATATTCCCTTAAATATTGTTTTTCTTTTACATTTTCATTGATTGCATTAAAAGTTATAATTATAAGCATACCTACTATTACACCTATAAGTGCTATTAATATATATATCATTATCATCACCACTTTTATATTCTTGAATCAATGATATCATATTTTGGCTATTTTGTTCAATAACCTTGCCGAACAGGTCTAATAAGAGTTTTGTACTTGATAATTATATGTATCTATGATATTTTTATTTTGCGAGTGGTTATGTATGAAAAAGTTTGTGATTGTTATTTTGTGTGTAATCTTTTTTGTTTTTATTCCTTTAGGAGTTATAATTACTCTTTATTTTACGAATCCTATTGAAATTCAAAGTGAATATCATGTGGAAAATGGAGAAATCTTTGTAACGTTAGTTATTAGCGAGAATGCAATTAACCCTATTTGTGTGGCAAATAACATGGAAATCAAAGCTGTGAATCACAAGTGTGTTTTTACTTCTTTGAATGAAGAGACTACCGTTGAAGTTAAAAGTGCTTTTCAGGATATTTCTTATACATACCATCCTAATATCAATCAAGTTTTAGATTTTACGCTTATGAAAGAGCAATATTATTTAGCAGTTGGTGGAAAAGAGGAAGTTAGAGTTTCTGTTTCGTCTCTTGGTAGTCCTGATGAAACTTTAAGTCTTGTTAGTTCTAATGAGGGTGTTGTACGTGTTGATGGGAGTAGTATTGTTGGTGTTTCTTCTGGAGACGCGGTAGTAACTGCACGGGTAGGAGACACCGAAAAAGAGATCCATGTCACAGTAACAGATTTAATTCAGATACCTGTTGTTGATAAAAGAAAAAAAGACTTACCTTGCAATATTTATTCAGTAGAACAGAATCAGCTTTTAGATACCATTTTAGAGTCGAGGGTGACTGATGCTGGATATCAAACTCGTGCTGGTGTTGTTGCTGCTTTACGTTTTTTTACTCTTGAATTTCCTTATCAGATTAATTATTTTTTTGAAAATGGTAGACTTAATAATAATACTGGTGGAGATTATATTGATGGAGAAGGGCGTTTTTATCATAAAGGACTTTACTTGCATTCTTCTAAGTATAGTGAGCTTTTAAAAGTGGGGTATGGTCCGGCGATATGGGGTTGTCCACTTGTAAATTGGCAGGATGAATCTGGATTCGTTCGAGGAGTGAAGTATCCTAATGGCCTCGATTGTAGTGGTTTTATTACTTGGGCTATGTATAATGGAGGATTTGATCCGGGGGATACTGGAGCTGGAGAGAATTCGTGGACGGATGATGATTTGAGTGATTTGGGCTCTCATCAATCTATTACACGTTCTTTGTTAGAGAGTAATACGATTAAGGCAGGAGACTTAATTGGAACAAATGGTCATATTGCCATGGTAGGAGGAATAAAAGACGGGATTATTTATGTGGCAGAGTCTACTACTTATTATGATGGAGTAGTCATGTATCCTTATACTTATAGTGAACTTCTAGCCTCGCCATATCTTACATATGTCATCAATATGGATGATTATTATCAAAATGATGGAAATTACACAGCTTATTGGGAATAGAAAAAACGAAGTAATTGATTATCCTTCGTTTTCTTTTTTCGTTATTATTTCAAGTGCTTGATCTAATATTCTTTCTTTTCTTTCTTTTAATATTGTTTTATAAAATGTTTTTTGTATTTCGTTTAAGCATTCTATTTCGTCAATGATTTTATTTATTACTGCTAAATTGATTTTTGGTAATATTCTTTTTAATGCTTTGGTACAATCTGGATATTCATTAGACTTTATAAAATCAAAGTATCTGATTTTTTTTCCATTTATTGTGATAGCCGATTCTGGTCTTTCATAGATTCTCACTAGTAGTTCATTTTTATCAGTTAAAACTTTTTTCATAATTTCTTCATCGGCTTGAGGATACAAAGAACTTCCTGCATTCCAGAGTGGGGCTAGTTTAATACTATCGTTTTGTTCGTTGTATAAAAATCCCCAATTTCCATTATGCCTATCCCAGTTTCCGATAAATGCGTCTGCAATAAACATGTCCCAGAAAAAGTTTCTCAAGGAATTACTTGGCATAATATTTTGCTTTTCAATTGTTTCTAGGATGCTTTCTAATTCTGTACCTGCTCCTTGTCTTACTGAATCTATAATTTGGTTTTTAATAGAAGCAAAGTCTTGAATGGTATTTCCATTAATGGCAAAATCTTTACAAGCAACTACTAGTTTTTTTTGATTATTTATTTCGTAAGTTCCTAGAATAGTTTGTTGTGTTTCAAACCCTAGAGTTTGTAATATATGACTTCCTAGGTATTCACTAATGGAACTATTAGAATAGCTCATATTGCTATTCAATTTTGCACCCCCTGGAAATTTTACCATATATCTTTCGTTTTGATATATAATACTAATTTTTGAACCATTTGCCCCATTAAATGATTTATTTGTTTTTGGATATTTTGTAAAATCAATCATGTGTTATCCTCCCGTGACATCTTTAGGTATTTTTCTCTTAAATACCAAGCTTGTTCGCTACTTATCATATCTTCTACTTCGGCAACATTGATGCCGCTATTAAGTTCACCAAAATCCAAGTCCCAATGGATTGGTAATTTGCCAGTTTCTTCATACTGTTCCCAAGTTTTTTTCATTTGTTCGATAGAGTGAACTAAAAATTCTGGTAAATCTTTTTCAAGATATTCTTTGTCTTGTTCCATTCTTTTCACCTCGTTTATCCTATTGTATCATAAAACTTGTACTTATTTCTATGAATTTAAAAACAAACAGAGTAGGTTTTCTGTTTGCTTTTAATTTGTTTGTCTTACTTCCATGATGATTGGAAGAATCATTGGATGACGTCCTGTTAGGGCACTGATATATGGGGATAAATCTAAAATGATTTGTCCTTTTAAATCTGTGTAACTATAATTTCCTTTCGAGAAACAATCTCTCACAATAGACGATACTTTCTTTTCGATTTTATCAATTAAATCGGCATTTTCGTTTACCATAACAAAACCTCGTGTGGTAACGTTTGGTTTAATTAGTAGTTCTTTTTTTAATGGGTTTACGTTTACTATCGCTAGTAAGATACCATCATGGCTCATGATTTTTCTTTCTTTAATTACGGTAGAACTAATGCCACCGATTCTAGAACCATCGACATAAACGTCACCAGCTTCGACAGACTCACCTTTTCTTACACCGTCATTTGTAAGTTCTACCGTGTCACCATTTTCACAAATAAAGATATGATCGGATGGGATACCACAGTCTTCAGCAATGGCCTTATGACTCATAAGCATTCTATATTCTCCGTGCATTGGCATAAAGTATTCTGGTTTTACGAGTCGAAGCATTAATTTTAATTCTTCTTGTTTGGCATGTCCACTTGTATGGATATCACTAAATTCTTCATTTGTGAATACTTTGACACCTTTTAAATATAACTTGTTGATGATTCTATTAATGCTTGCTGCGTTTCCTGGGATTGGTTTTGATGAGAATACTACTAAGTCATCATTTAAAAGGGAAATTTGTTTGTGTACACCATTGGCAATTCTTGATAATGCTGCCAACGGTTCTCCTTGACTTCCTGTACAAAGGATGCAGACTTCGTTTCTTTTTAAACTTTTCGCTTTATTGGCATCAATAAATATACTTCTGTCTTTTAGTAAGCCATTTTCAAAAGCGATTTCAATACTTGTTTCCATGCTTCGACCAAATGTGACGATTTGGCGATTATTTTTTCTACATGTTTCAACGATATGTTTGATACGATAGATGTTTGATGCAAATGTTGCAATGATTACGCGTCCGTGATGGCGAGAGACAATATCATTTAAAGTTTCGTCGACACAAGATTCTGATTTTGAAAAACCTTCTGATAAGGCATTAGTACTATCCGATAATAGCAATTTGACACCTTGTTCCGCGATTCTCGCGATTTTGTGTAAGTCGGCCATCGGGCCAATTGGTGTTAAGTCAAATTTAAAGTCGCCTGTTTCAAAAATAATTCCTTGTGGAGTATGTATTACAACAGCGAAACTATCCGGAATGGAATGAGTTGTATTTACAAACTCGACAGTAAAATGTTTAAATTTAAATACACTGTCTTTATCATAAGTTTCTAAATTTTGATAATTTAAATGATTATCTTCCAATTTATTTTTAATTAAACTAACAGCAATTCTTGGAGCATATATCACAGGAATTTTTACGTTTTGTAGTAAAAAGGTGATTCCTCCAATGTGATCTTCGTGACCATGAGTAATGATTAATGCTTTAATTTTGCTTTCGTTTTCTTTTAAGTAGCTTACATCTTGAATTACATAGTCAACACCCATTAAATCATCTTCTGGAAACATTACTCCAGCATCAATGATAAGAATTTCGTCATCATGATGAATGACGTACATATTTTTTCCAACTTCACCAAGTCCACCTAAAGCAACAATGGACGTGATGTCTTTCTTATTTTGCATAAATTCTCCTTTCAAAAAATAAAAAAATATAAGTTGTTTCGCTTCTAAAATTATAACGCAAGAAATTGTAATTGTAAAGTTTTAATGGTATACTAAGGGTGTTAGAGATTTAAAGGGGAGTCATAAAGGAGACGTGATTAGGGTGCAAAGAAATCAGAAAGGATTTACATTAGTAGAATTATTAGGTGTGATTGTGATTATTGGCATCTTAGCAACTGTTGCATCTTTAGCAGTGTTTCAGATTATTCATAATCAACAACAACGCCTTTTAGAGGAGCAACTTGCTAGTCTTGGGGATACGGCGGTGACTTATGTTATTGCTGAAGAAACTTATTTAGAGAGTTGTGGGAATGAACTGGATTTAAATAATTCTTCTTGTTATGTTTCTGTACCTGTTTCTTTACTAATTAGCAGTGGTTATTTTAATAATCGAAATAATATTTGTGATACTAGTAAATCGGTTATTGTCTATAAAAGAACCGAGGGGCTTATTACCGAGATAGAAAGTTATATCGAAGAAGGTACTTGTAGTTATTAAATAATAGAAATGAGGTTAATATGGGTCTATTTGATAAATTAAAAAATTTAGTTTCAAAAAAGGAAACGATAAAAAAAGAAGATAAAGTTGAAAAAGAGCAATTAGAAGTGTATGAAAAAGGACTTACCAAATCGCGTGATGAATTTGTATCGAAACTTAGTTTGCTCGGTGTGAAATATACTAAGGTGAGTGAAGAATATTTTGAAGAACTCGAGCAAGTTTTAATTATGGCGGATATTGGTATTCGGACCGTAGAGTCTTTTATGGAACGCATTCGTGATCGTGTGAAAAAAGAGCATATTTCAAGTACTCGCGATTTACAAGAAGTGATCGTCGATGAACTTTTCATTATTTATGTAAATAATGAGTCTTTGTCTGATAAAATTCGTATGTCACCATCTGGTCCTACCGTGATTTTAATGGTTGGGGTGAATGGTGTTGGAAAAACCACGACGATTGCAAAACTCGCTTATAAATATAAGGAGGAAGGTAAAAGGGTCATGATGATCGCAGCCGATACTTTTAGAGCTGGAGCCGTGGAGCAATTAGAGATTTGGGCAGATAAAACAGGATCTTTGTTTTACGGTAGTGAAAATACTGATCCTTCCGGAGTCATTTATGATGGGCTAGAGATCGCTAAAAAAGAAAATGTGGATATTGTTCTTATTGATACGGCTGGACGGCTTCAAAATAAACAAAACTTAATGAAGGAACTAGAAAAAATGAATAAAGTGATTGGGCGGATTATTCCAGGAGCTCCTCATGAGACGTTACTCGTGATTGATGCGACAACTGGCCAAAATGGTATTTTGCAGGCTAAAAGTTTTCAGGAGATTACCAATATTACAGGAATCGTTCTTACTAAGATGGATGGTACAGCAAAGGGTGGAATTGTCTTAGCTATTAAAGAAAGTGTAGGAATTCCTGTCAAGTTTATCGGATTAGGTGAAAAAATGACGGATTTGCAAACGTTTGATATTGAGTCTTATATTTATGGCTTGTTTAAGGATATGGTATAATGGATAAAGTATTGTATTTTAATAATCTTTTTACAATTTATAAAGAATTATTGACAGCGAAGGAACAAGAGATTTTTTCTTTATATTATGAGGAGAACTTATCGATGGGAGAAATTGCTCTTAATAAAAGTATTTCTCGTAGTGCTGTTGGTAATACCATTAAGATTGTGGAAAATAAGTTAGAAAAATATGAGAGTATATTGCGCATATTAGAGAAAGAAGAAAAATTAAAAGAAATGATTTCTCGTTGTGAGAATGAGAAATTAAGAACAGAATTAGAGACATTATTATAGAAAGAGTTGATGACATGTTTGAGTATTTAGGAGATAGATTATCGAATGCGATTAAAAATATTCGAGGGATGGGTAAAATTACCGAAGAAAATATTAATGATGCGATGAGAGAAATTCGTATGGCTTTGTTAGAAGCTGACGTAAATTATCAAGTGGTGAAAGAGTTTACAAATAACGTAAAAGAAAAAGCACTAGGACTCGAAGTCGATAAGAAGGTTCGACCAGATGAATTATTTATTAAGCTTGTGAAAGACGAGTTGGTAGAATTATTAGGTGGAGAAGAATCTCCTTTAGAAACAAAATATAACCCGACGATTTTAATGCTTGTGGGATTACAAGGTTCTGGTAAAACGACAACGGCTGGAAAACTAGCCAATTATTTAAGAAAAAAAGAGGCGAAACATCCATTACTTGTTGCGTGCGATATTTACCGGCCGGCAGCGATTGAACAGTTAAAAACGATTGGAAAGAGTTTAAATATTCCAGTTTTTGAGGAAGGAAAAGAAAATCCTGTTACGATTATTTCTCATGCTCTGGAGTATGCCAAAGAAAATAAAAATGATTATGTTATTATCGATACAGCTGGACGACTTCATATTGATGAAGCGTTAATGGAGGAATTAAAAGAGATTGAAAGTGCATATCACCCACATGAAGTAATCTTAGTAATTGACGCGATGATGGGGCAAGACGCGATTAACGTGATTGAAGGATTTCACAACTCTTTAGGACTTACTGGTTGTATTTTAACGAAGTTAGACGGTAATACAAAAGGTGGAGTTGCTCTTTCTGTAAGACATTTAACAGGAGTACCGATTAAGTTTGTCGGAGACTCTGAAAAATTAGATGGTCTTAGTCCTTTCTACCCAATTCGTATGGCTGAGCGTATCTTGGATATGGGCGACATTATGGGCATCGCTGAAAAAGTAGAAGACATTATGTCTGAGAATGAAGCAAAAGAACAAGCCCGGAAGATGAAGTCTGGAAAATATGATTTAGAAGATTTTTTGACAAATTTGAAACAAATTAAAAAGTTGGGACCACTTGAAAATATTATTAAAATGCTACCACAAGCCCGGAAGATGGGACTTAATAATATCGAGATTGATCCCAAACAAATGACTCATATTGAAGCAATTATTTTGTCGATGACTCCGTATGAAAGAAGACATCCAGAAGTATTAAAGGCAAGCCGTAAGCAAAGAATTGCTAAAGGTTCTGGTAGAAGTGTCGAAGAAGTAAATCGCCTGTTAAATCAATTTGAACAAATGAAAAAGATGATGAAGATGCTTCAAAATGGTAATATGAAGATGCCATTTTAGTGGACAAATACAATTTATTATGGTATAGTATGAGTGCATTTGAGGAATTCTTATGCACTAAAAAAAGCTGGTGATTCCCACCATAAGAGGAACTTAAAAAAGCGGTGATTCCCACCACAAGAGGAACTTAAAAAAGCGGTGATTCCCACCATAAGAGGAACTTTAAAAACGGACTAGAGAGCACACTCTAGTTTTTATATTGCACATTGACGTACATATGTATGTATGTTATAATTTGGGTGCTAGAGGTGAAAAAATGGAAAATTCTTTTGTATTAGTTCGATTAAATTCTGATTATTGTGATTATTTAAGACAATTTGATTCTAAAGTGCCTTATAACTTTGCAGAAAAAATGTTAAGACCATTTATTGGAGTGTTATTTCGAGTGCATGATTATATGTATTTTGCACCGTTGTCCAGTCCAAAACCGAAACATCTTGAATTAAAATCAAAATTAGATTTTTTAAAAATAGACCATGGTAAGCTAGGGGCTATTAATTTTAATAATATGTTGCCTGTGACAGAAAAAAATATTATCGAGTTAGATTTAAATAAAAAAGTATCTACTAAAAACGAAGAAAAATATTTGAAACTTTTAAAAGAACAATTATATTGGTTAAATCGTCATTCTGATAAATTGTATGGCAGAAGTAAAAAATTGTATGATAAGTATGTCACCAATACATTAGATAAAAATATTAGAAAAAGATGTTGTGATTTCATTTTATTAGAAGAAAAGCGTGACGAGTATAACTCTCTGGAAAAAATTGAAGTTTAAAAATTAATGAATTCACCTAGACACGGCTTATTCTTTTACATATGCTACCATAGAAAGGAATGACAAGTATGTTAAAAAATAAGCCAAATGAAAGAGATAGTTATCAAATGAATTATCAAGAAAGTGCTAGTGTTAGTGACTCTGTAGGTATGTCTAGTGGTTGTATGATGCCATCATGCCCACCATCTTGTGAATGTTCTTGTCCACCAGTGTGTGAATGTCCTCAAAATCAAGTATGTCATAGAGTATTAAATTATAATGTTCCGCATATTATTCCAATGCATACAACTGTAGTCAATCATCATATTTATAATCATACCTATACACCAGTGTATTCATATTCTGAAGTGGATGAAGTGGAAAATGTTTATCAAAATCGTTGTTGTAGATAGAAGTTACTGTTAGAATGTAACTTCTTTTTTTTCTTGTCTTTACATAGAATGTGGTAGGTGATTTGATGAATTCACGGATAAAAAAGGATTATCCTAAAATAAAGGTTGAAAGAAAAGATAAGGAAGTTTCTGATATTTTAAGTTATTTGTATACATCGAAAGAAGGAGTACTTTCTTTTATTCATCAGTATTTTTATGAGATTATTGTGTTAGATCATGAAGAAATGCGTTTGATTTTGAAAGAGATTCTTTTGACAGAAATGAATCATTTTGAAATTCTTGGGAAACTAATTAGAGAACTTGGTGGTGTGCCAGTTTTTGCAACAAAAGAGTTTGGTAGGGAAGTATATTGGAACAGTGATTTTATTTATTATGATCAAGATTTAGAAACTATTTTGGATATTAATTTAGAATGGACGAGAAAGATGATTTATAATTTGCAAATGTCTTTAACTACTATTGAAGACATGTATGTGAAAGAAATGTTAAAACGATTTTTAGAAGATGAATATTTACATTTAGAAATTTTTACAAAGTTAAGTCAACAGGAATGATTTTTATTGAAATTTAAAAATCGTTTAAGAGTGTGGTAGTTTACAAAAATTTGATTATTTTCATTTAATATGCTATAGTATAGTTCAATTAGAAAATAACGAGTTTCTTTGGGATAATGAAATATATAGAGGAATCTTGGCGTGTTAAATGAGGTAAATTATGAAATTGAATAGATTTATGATTGAAGAAAACTTTTATAATTGGATTAGGTGGGAGTCGTTAAGATATTTGAAAGAACCTTTTTCCGAAAGAGAAGTGGAAATTATTAATGCCATAATAAATGATTTATGCAATTTGTCTGTGGAAACTATGTCCATTCTTACAGCTCAGGAAACATTTGTTTTAAGAAAGTACTTAGGTGTTTATGATAATGGGGAATTTCAAAGTTTTGAAACTATTGCTAAAGAGACTGGACAAACTAGTTCAGAAATCAGAAAAATTTTATTAAATATGTGTTCTGAGTTAATTGAGGCAATTTTTAGAGGCTATTATATATCATGTGATAAAAAAACAAAAATGAGTTCTTTAACGGAACTAGAAAAGTATGCAAATTTTCCTTTTTCTAAACTTGGCTTTGATAAGAAAGTAAATCAAATGTTTTATGGGACACTTTATGATTTTCTTAGCTATAGTCGTGCAGATTTAAGCAAAATGGGTTTTGGGAATAATGTATACCCTGAAATATATTTTAAAATTCGTAATATGGGGTTAAAATTTATTGAAGATTTGACTGTGGAAGAAAAAAAGGCAATTATTGTTAAGTCTTCAAAAGAAATGATTGATAACTCAAGTGTTGCTTGGGTAACTGATGCAGAAACTCTATTGTCAGGTCTAAAGGGTAATAGAACCTATGGATTTTGCTATCATTCATTTGAGACTATCAGAGATTTGAAAGAATTTATTGAAAATGATGATGAGGCTTATCGTGAGGTAACAGAAAACATGATTCGTTATGCAGCAAGTGTAGGAATTTTTTTAGTGGATAATTTTCAAACTTTAGAAAATCGTTGTCTAACATCTAAAGAAAAAAAATTAACAGATAAATATGAAGAACTTAAAAGTGAATATGAAGCGCTTAAGAAAGAATATGAGAGTCTTATAAAAGAAAAATATTATTATGGATTTGCAATTCCAAAGATAAATACCGAAATAGCTAATATGAATGTAGTGATTAGACACCACCGTAAATTATGGGAGAGAGAAATATCCTTGTGGGCATTTGGTGTGGTTCGTGAACTTCCTCCTGCTATACAAGAGGACAAATTGGAACGTGATAAACTAGTGTATAGAAAAGAACTTTTACAAGATGGTGTGCGAGAAACAGATTATAAATTAACTGTTATAAGAAAACAGTTAAATACTGTGAAGCAACAACTAGAAATTGTAGAGCAACAATTAAATTCTACAAAAGAAGAGATGGAATTTGTAAGAACAAGAAAAAGATAACTAAAATTATTAGACATAGCAGGAAAAATGTTATTAAATGTAATAAAGAAGCAAGAAAGGATGATGTAAATATGATAGAAACTATACGTTTAATTCATAATAAAGAAGGAGATATTGAAAGTATTTTTCTTTTTGAATTTTTCTCATTAATTGGTTGTATGGTATGTGATTATACAGTGCCGTGTCAAGAAGATTTGAGTTTTGAAATGACGAAAGGCTATGATTTGAATTTGATTATTGGCATATCAGAAGAGGAAATTAAAACAGAGAAAAAGTATCGTTATTTAAAATTACTGATGGAAGAAGAACTGGATAAAGATGCCATGTCATATGTGCCATTATTTTGGAAAGAAGAAAAGGAGCGTTCAGCTTTTGAACGCGCGAAATCCATACTTAAAATACTAGTCCCAAAGTTGTATCGTAATGATTGTGATTCTAAATATTTCGATAATTTAATACAATATTATGTAGATTATGATATGTTTTTTTATTTGCATCATGTTGAACTACTTCCTCTCATGCGAGAATACTATCCAGTGTATGGGAGGAAAACAGATACCTGGGAAGTGCAGAATGCTGGCGTTCAAAGTGCATTTAAATGTTTATCAGAAGGGTATTTTGAGCTACGTGATAGTTTTCCGGTTATATCAGAAACTCCTTTTTATTATCAATATGCTTTGGTGAATTTAAAATATCAAATGAACAAATTGGATGGAATAACAGGAAATAGTCGTATCTTTAAAACTTCAAATATGCTAGAATGGTTAGGAGAACTAAAGAAAGAATACTCTTTTATAAAAATAGATTATCTTGCAGGACGCATGTGTAGTTCTGATAAAAGCCATTATTGGGAAACAGAAAGATATTTTAAACGTGCTGTAGATGATTTTAAAATGAAATATTCTGAAATAGAAATAGGCGATTTTCTTTTTTACGGGTTCGGCAACGATTATGAGAATAAAAAGAAAGATTTGAAAGAGGCTGACAAATGGTATGAGTTAGCCTACAGAGTAAATCCATTTTCCTATAAAGCATTGTATAAAGTTGCTAAAAAGCATATGGCAAATGGAAACTATAATCAGGCTAAAGATGAGTTTAACCAGATCATTCACATATTATTGAATGGTTATAATGCTTCACAATTAACGCCAAAACAACAATTATATATTTATAAAGCTTATGTGGGGCTCGGCGATATCTTTTTTGATGAAAAAAAATATAATTGGGCATCTAAAGCTTATGAACGCGCGATATACATATCAGATACGATTAGCCAGTTTTATAACATGGTAAAATTATGCAATGATGATATGCGTGAAATATATAGGAAGGTACTTAAAATATGTATGCCAACACAGCCAATTTATTTTAAGCTAACTAAATGTGCATCAGACATAGAACGAGCGGGAATTTATTATGAGAGATTGAAAAAACTGTAAAAGCAATGATTTCTTTTTTAGAATCGCATAAAAATGTAATTCTATGATGAAGATATTCTTGCTTTTTTTTGTTAGTTTTTTTATACTGGAATTGTGATTTTTATGAAAGAAATTGTTCGCTATCAAAAGAAAAATGGAAATTCTTATCTTGTTACTTTTTTAGATGGTTCTGTTACTTTATATGATGATGTTATTGTAAGGCATGAGCTTTTATTAAAAAAGAAATTATCGGATAAAGAATATGAAGAAATATTAAAAGAGAATATGGCTTTAGCTAGTTATTATGAAGGAGTCTCTTATTTATCTAAAAAAGAAAGAACAGAAAAGGAAGTTGTGTCTTATTTAAAAAAGAAAGATTATAGTAAAGAAAGTATTGATAAGACAATTACTAGACTTAAGAAGGAGAATTTGTTAAACGAAAGTAGATATGTGGAGTGTTTTTTTAAGGATGCTGTGAAGTTTTCTTCGGATGGACCAGAAAAATTAAAAAGAAAATTATTGGATTTAGGAATTCAAGAAGATTTGATAGAAAAAGAGTTGTCTTGTATTGATGATAATGTATGGATAGAAAAAGTACAAAAGTTAGTGGAGAAGAAAGTTTCTAGTAATCATAAAGACAGTGTAAACAGTTTGAAACAAAAATTAGGAAATTATTTATACCAAAAGGGGTATTCAAAAGAGTATTTTATAGATGTTTTAAATTCTTTAAATTCTAAAAATTCTCAAGAACTTTTGGAAAAAGAAAAAAATAAATTGATTCAGAAACTTGAAAGAAAGTATGCTGGAAAGGAATTGGAGTTTCAAGTAAAAAGAAAACTTTATCAAAAAGGATTTTCAAGAGAAGAGATAGACGAGGTAATGTCATGGAAGTAAAGGAAATAGAAAGAAGTATTATTAAGAAATACCGTAAAGAGATTTGGTCGAAGTTTGTGCGGGCGATTAATGAGTTTTCGTTAATTCAAGATGGGGACGCGATCATGGTTTGTATTAGTGGGGGAAAAGATTCTTTTTTGATGGCGAAGTGTTTCGAGGAAATACAAAAACATGGACATATGTCTTTTACGTGTCGTTATGTAGTAATGGACCCTGGATATAGTGAAGAAAATAAAAATAAAATAGAAGAAAACGCTAAGAAACTTTCTGTGCCCATCGAGTTTTTTTCTTCGGATATTTTTGAAGTTGTCAGTACAGTGGAATCTAAAAGTCCTTGTTACTTGTGTGCACGTATGAGAAGAGGACATTTATATAACTATGCAAAAGAAATAGGGTGTAATAAAATTGCACTTGGGCATCACTTTGACGATGTTGTAGAAACCGTATTGCTTTCGATGTTTTATGCTTCAGAATTTCAGACGATGATGCCAAAGTTATACAGTGATCATTTTCCAGGATTGGAACTTATTCGACCGATGTATTTTATTCGTGAGGAAGATATTAAAAGGTGGGCTAAAACGAATGAACTAACTTTCTTAAATTGTGCATGTAAGTTTACAGAGAAAAATTTAGATGGCGATGGTAAAAGAGCTGAAATGAAAAAAGTTCTTGCTTATTTAAGAAGTTTAAATCCTGATATCGATTATAATATTTATAAAAGTACAACCAATGTGAATTTGAATTGTGTTCTTGGATATCACAAGGATGGGATCAAGTATGATTTTTTAGAAGATTATGGAAAGAAGGAGTAGTTATGGCAGTGGAAAAAGTAAAAGAACATTTAAAAAAATATGGACTAGATGGTAAGATTGTTGAGTTATCTAGTTCTTTGGCAACCGTTCATGATGCAGCAGAAAGTTTAGGGTGTAGTGAATCGGAAATTGCAAAGACTATGGCGTTTTCTTTAAGTGATGGATATATTGTTGTGGTAATGTCTGGTGATGTTAAGATTGATAATTCTAAATATAAGGCAACTTTTCATGAAAAGGCACATATGGTAAGTCCTGAAATTTTAGAAAGCGTAATAGGACACCCAATGGGTGGAGTTTGTCCTTTTGCGTTAAATGAAGGTGTCAAAGTTTATTTAGATGAGTCTTTGAAGCGATTTTCAAGAGTTTATCCATCTTGTGGGTCTATTCATAATGCAATCGGTCTTACTTTAGAGGAACTGGAACGAGCTAGTGAGTATACTGGTTGGGTAGATATTACGAAAAAGAAAGAAGTCTAGTATGACAAAAGAAGAAATTTTTGATGCGTTAGAGACTTTGGATTTTCCGAGGGATTCTTATATCGTCATTGGTGGCGCTAGTTTAGTTGTGCAAGATATTATTTCTTCAACAAGTGATATTGATTTATCTTGTAGTAAAGAGTTTTATGAGACTATAGATTGGCCGATTGTTACTGCAAACTTTGGTTGGGAGATTAAATCAAGAGACATTTTTGATATTGGAACTGATTTTTATGATCCAAGCAATGTCGTGTGGATTCATGGGTTTTGTTTTGCTGATTTAGAAGCATGTTATGAATTAAAAATAAAAGAACATAGAGATAGTAATCAAGAAGTTATAAAAAAGTTAGAAAAGATTTTAAAAAAATAATTGCCGTAAACTGTTTTAATTTTATTTGACCTCTAGTAAACTTTAAGTGTTATGATATTTAGGGAGAGTGATAAAATGGAAAAACAAACTGCAGGAAGAGAAGCATTAGGAGAGTTTGCTCCTAAATTTGCAGAATTAAATGATGATGTATTATTTGGGGAAGTTTGGAGTCGAGAAGATAAACTTTCTTTAAGAGATCGTTCTTTGGTTACCATTTGTGTTTTTATGGGAAAAGGATTGTTTGATAGTTCTTTGAAACACCATTTGATGAATGCTAAGAAAAATGGTATTACTAAACTCGAAATGGCTGAGATTATTAC
>DVHP01000092.1 GCA_018711945.1 Candidatus Ventrenecus avicola | reverse complement strand
AAATACTTTCTCTTATCAAAAAGGAACAACCCTATCCCTTTGAGGAAGAACGAAGACTTTTTTATGTAGGACTGACTAGAACAAAAACAGACGTGTATGTCATGAGTCCAAGATATAATCCTTCTTGTTTTGTTAAGGAATTAAAAAAATATAAGAATATAGAGAAAATATTCTTATAAATAAGAAGATCGTATTAACGAATGGCGATTTCTTGATTAAGTGGATTTTTGTCGTTTTTTCCTTCTAAATTTTCTTCTTTTGATATGTGCAATGAACTTTTGATTTCGATATGAGATATTTTTTCATAAAGCAAAGACATTTTAAATATTCTTTTTAATAAAGCAATTAGATACATCATTAAGGTTAAAGCTCCTATTACTATGATGAAATATTCAAAAAATATTCGAGTAATGTATTTTTCATAATAAAGATAATATCCTAGAAAAGCAAATCCTAGTGGTAACAAAATATAGAATGCTATCATCCAAAAATAATAGGATAGTATTCGAAACCAAGTTACTTTTTTTGAAGAGGTAAATTCTAGATGGAAGAATTTCATACTTAAGGTTTTCCCTTTTAATAAGGAAGGGATTACAACATAATATAGTAGACTCCAAATTAAGAAGATAACACTAATAAAAGGTATCCAATTTTCTAGATAATGATGTGTTAAATATAATGCTACAAAAAGAAAGGCACCGTAAATTATAAAATCTATCCCAAAAGATACTACTCTTTTTATGAATCCTACTCTTGCACCTTTTTCTAGAGAATTCTCATCTATTTCTTTTCGTGTCGGTAATATTTTTAATGGAATAAAAGCAATGATATAACCTATTACACCACCTAATGTATTTAGTATTAAGTCATCGACATCAAATATCCGATAACTTCTTGGATAAATAAAGTATAGTCCCGTAGCCTGTGTTAATTCAAAAAATAAAGTTAAGCAAAAACTATAAAATAATGTTTTTTTAAAAGAAAATTCAAAATAATAATGCAGATAAACTCCGAAAGGTATTGTTAATAATACATTAAATAATGATTCATAGACAACTGGATTTTTAAGAGTCGGAAAATAGGTAGCAAAATCACTCACAATAAACCCAGAATCAGAAAATATTTCTCTAATAAACTGAAACGGAATCAAATTATAACTTGGTGTGGTCATTTTGGATACACTTTCTATACTTGGTAATGGCAAGATAACTAAGAAATATGCTGTTATCATATATAACAAGAATGAGTATATGATAATGGTACGGTAGGAACTCACTGAACCGTATTTGTGATATTGGTGAATGATGTAAGGTATTGTAAATAATAAAGCAACGAATGGAAATGTTAAAAGCGCTACTTTAATTGCATAAGAAAAAGTTTCCATAAGACCTCCTCTTTTGATTATAAAGGATTTTTATGGAAATGTGTAGTTTTTTATAGTCATTTTGAATCATTATTATTACTATAAAAATTTTATACTCTTAATAACTTAAAAAACAAAAATATTCGGAAAAGTCTTTTGAAACAGAGAACTAAGCTTATAAAAACTGTTTCGTAAAGGCTATTTAAAACAAAACATCTTGTATATCTTTTTTATATTTCTTTCTCTTTTCATATTCCAAAAATAGTGAAAAATTCTTCTTTTTTCTATTGGTGCTACTTGGTATAGTTAAATGATATAAATCTATTAAATAGATGTATTTTCTATCATTTTCCATCGTAAAAAGTAATTGAAATCCTCGTTCATTACTATTTGAAAGTGTACCCTTAAATATTATTTGATTGGATTTGGGTACTTCCAAATTTAATTGAAGTATCTCTTCTACTCTTTTCACTTTTTTTAAATCAGCTCGTGTTTGTATGGAAACATCCCTACTTCTAACGATATGATCAAATTTCTCAGGATTTTCTATTAAAGTACAAATAGTTTTTTTAATTTCTTGATTTCTTGAAGAAGATAATCCTCTCTCCAGAAAATTTGTAAATTTAAGTTGATCATCTTTTATGGATTTTTTATTAAGAAAAATGACCTTACTAGTAGGTACATTTCTATATTTATTCGGATATTTAATTATCTTTGCATTGCTATATTTGCCTTGCAAATTCATTAATAATTTCTTCCTTATCCATAATATTATTATGATAAGCCTGTTCTGGATCAAATTTATTTTTCCAACAATCCATTTGATGAGTTAATTCTACCAATCTAAAATCACTAAGTTCAAAAAGCTCTTTCGCTAAATCTTTAATAAAACTTCCGACATATTTTTTTCTATCATCATTAAATAAATCCTTTTCAGATAATTGTTCATTATTAAAATGCTTATACACTTCATTAATGACAGGTCCGTAAACCCAAGATTGAAAGTCTTCATTGAATAGATATTTTGAATACTTCTTTAATTCTTTACCATCATTTTCATCTGAAGCTTTTTGAACAAAAGCACCCCATTCTCCAAATAAGAAAAATAACACTTTTTGCAATTTTAATGGAGAAATATCTTTACCATAAATATTATTATGTAGATAGTTTAAATATTTTGCTATATCTAAAGCACTAAAAATACCATTCTTTTTTCTGTCAACCAATTTACTCATAAAAACTCCTCTATTCTCAGTTTTATTGTACCATACTTTTGTGATGGTTTAATGACAAATTCTAACATATTTTCTATTTTTGTCAAGTACATCAACTCCTTTTATCTATCATTCTATCATGTAGCTTATGCAAAAATTGTCGAAAATGCGAAAAATGAAAAAGAACGTTTCTTATGCGTTCTTAATATCCTTTTTTCTTATAGTAGTCATAGAGTTCTTTGAAACGATTGAAGTGAACTATTTCTCTTTGTCTTAAGAAAAGTAATACGCCTATAATATCTTCATCATCTGTTAAATTAATTAGATTTTCATAGGTTGCTCTTGCTTTTTGTTCCGCAGCCATGTCTTCTGATAAATCTGCTAATACGTCTCCAGTTACTGCAAAGTATGTTACAGTGAATGGATTTCCAAAGGAATCAGATGGATAAACTCCTTTACCATGTTCCGTATAAAGACTTTGTAGGCCGTTTTCTTTTAACTCTTCAATTGTGGCATCTTTGGTTAATTGGCTAACCATTGTACAAATCATTTCGCAATGACCTAGTTCTTCGGTTGCTATATCATTTAGTAATGCTTTTCCTTTTTCATCCGGCATAGAAAATTTTTGACTAAAATATCTTAGGGCTGCTCCTAGTTCGCCATTGGCTCCACCAAATTGGGTAAGTAAGCTTCTGGCCATTCTTAAATCTTTTTTCTTAATATTGATTGGGTAATTTAGATGTTTTACATATTTAAACATATTTGCTACCTCCCGTCCTATCCCATGGCCAAGGATTGTTAATCCAATTGTAGCTAGATCCTTGTGTTTCTGTAATGGTCATAGGTACATATTTTGAGGTATACATGTCTTCTAATTCGTTTTTTTCTTTGACATAGCATTTAAATAATTCAAATGTTGTTTTGTCTTCAGGGTGTAGGTCTAAATATAAATTTAAATCATTAATTGCAAATGAATAGGCCATTAATTTAAATAATAAGTTTTCTCTTTCTGTTTCTGGTTGTAATTTATAGTATGTGTAGTTTTTGTACGGTACATATTCATTTTTTTCTAGATTTCCTTTTAAAAAGCCTTCTTCTGGTGTTAAGAATTTATCTACTCTTGTTTCTTTTGTGAAATCACTACCAGGAATAGATAAGAAACTTATTGCATAATCAAAATCTGTATTATCAAATAACATAAAATACTCCTTTCAAAAGTAGTATAAGTTAGTTGATAATTTTTGGCTGGGTAGATGTCATGCTGGAGTTAGGATAATTCGGAAGGTGGCTGAACCTAGACTTCTTCCTGTATCGATCGAAGAGCAAAATATTCCAGTACCAAATCCCATTGAGTAATCACATCCACGATAAAACCACGGGTAAATTGTATTAACCATACGCTCTATATCTTCATACCAAGAGCTTTCGCTATACAATTCAATGCCTTCTTCTAATGGTCCCATTTCTCCTGTAGCATCTCCTAATATTCGATCATTATAATGTGCCTCTCCTTCCATATATTTATACGTTTCATAGTATTTTTCTTCTGGAAATTCTACTCCTGTTGTTAGCTCTGTTAATCCAGATGTATCTCCATTACAATCTGGACAACTAAATATTCCATTGAAACCAGAGTTAGAAATACTATTTCTTCCACTTATAGGATTTCCTTGTTCGTCCTCCATAATTCCCATAACCATATCATGGGAGCCACCACTCATATCAAATATGCCTGTGATATTATTTGTTGTACTAGCAAGAACACTATTTGGATAGGCTTTGTTACAAGAGTTATCGTTGCAATAGCTATTACATTCCTCATTTATTCCAGTATAGCCACAAGTGGGTTCATTATTTGCTTGATATCCTGTAATAAAATCTGAATTGTTATTTTGTCTTACACTTGTTGCCGATCCATAGGTACTGTGCTCTAGATATGCTACTGCTCCCCATTCTGTAGCCTTCATCATATGAGAATCCAACCCTCTTTGGTAATCATAACTGGTATAAAAGGCATTTGCTTCTTGAATGTTTCTCCAACTATACATATTGGGTTTAATGACGACTTTGCTTGCATCTCTTTCATTTACTTCTGCTTCTGTTTTACTTTTAGCCCCATTATATCCTGTCTCAAATTTGCCGACCCAGAATCCTGTACTTGGGATACTTATAAATGCTGGATGGGTCATATAATCTCCTACTTCACAATTGCCAGACTCTCCTGACTCCATTGGAGTCGTACATTCGCCTGTTACACTATCACTTGTATTATAGTCTCCAAACATAATTAGTATTTCATGAACCTTAGAAGTATCAATCTCTGTTAGGCTATCATATAGGCCTAAATCCCATAATTGATATCGATACTTTGGGATCCATACAAAATAACTTTCAATATTTTCTTCTGGTATGATATCTCCGGATGCATAAGTTTTTGTTTCA